>CAIYOZ010000295.1 GCA_903927945.1 uncultured Bacteroidales bacterium
AGCGTTACAGGAATCGCACAAAGCTTTACGATCACAGTAAATCCAACATCACAGGTGACTAATCCCGGCAATCAGGTGGTTTGTAATAACTCAGGAACTGCTGCGATCACATTTTCAACCACCAGAACGGGAGGTCTGACTACCTACACCTGGACCAATGACACACCAAGTATAGGATTGGCAGCAAACAGCGGAGGTACTTCCACGGGGACACCATCCTTTACAGCCACTAATAACGGCACTTCACCGATCACTGCCACCATTAGTGTCACCCCCACATTCACCAACGGGTCAGTTGGTTGTGCGGGAACCTCACAAAGCTTTACGATTACAGTGAATCCGACATCACAGGTAACTAATCCGGGTAATCAGGTTGTTTGTAATAACTCTGTCACCTCTACAATCGTTTTTGCAACCACCAGAACCGGAGGCATCACAACCTACACCTGGACCAATGATACCCCAAGCACAGGTTTGGCAGCAAGCAGCGGAGGCACCTCAACAGGGATACCATCATTCACCGCCACGAATAATGGTACTTCTCCAGTCACAGCCACAATAACAGTTACACCAACATTTACCAACGAAACAGTGGGTTGTAACGGAATCTCACCAAGCTTTACCATCACAGTGAATCCAACCCCAACAGTGATTGCTACTCCCAATCAGCAGACTATCTGTTCCGGTTCAACCACAGGGATTGGGCTGTCTACTGCCATTACCGGAGCAACGGTTACGTATTCCTGGACAGCAGCGTTAATAAGCGGTAACGCCACCGGCTTTTCAAATGGCAGTGGTATTTCAATTTCCCAGGCATTGACTAACAACACCAATTCTCCGGCAGTGGTTAGGTATACTGTTATCCCTTCCATAGGAGGTTGCAGCGGAACGCCCATCTCTGTCGATATTACGGTGAATCCGACGGGACAGGTTGTTACACCCGTGAATCAGGTAATCTGCAATAGCACTGTCACCGCTTCAATTGTTTTTGCAACAACCAGAACAGGTGGGGTTACAACTTATACCTGGACGAATGATACGCCAGGAATAGGCCTGCCAGCAAGCAGCGGAGGTACTACAACAGGAGTCCCTGTTTTCACAGCAATAAACAACGGAACATCCCCTGTCACGGCTACCATTGCCATTACACCGACATACACCAACGGATCGGCTGGTTGTGCAGGAAGTTCACAAAGTTTTACCATTACGGTCAATCCCACCGGACAAGTGACAAATCCTGGTAACCAGCTAGTTTGCAGAAACTCAGGTACTACGGCAATTGTCTTTGCAACCACCAGAACCGGAGGCATCACTACCTACACCTGGACTAATGACACACCGGGCATTGGCCTGGCAACAAGCAGCGGAGGCACTTCAACAGGGATTCCTTCCTTTACAGCCATCAATAACGGCACTTTTCCCCTCACTGCCACGATCACTGTCACACCGACATTTACTAATGGAGTTGTTGGTTGTGCGGGAACATCACAAAGCTTTACCATTACGGTGAATCCAACCCCAACTGTGATTGCTACTCCCAATCAACAGACAATCTGTTCGGGATCAACCATGCGTATTGGGCTATCAACTGGTATTACCGGAGCAGCGGTTACCTATTCCTGGACAGCAGCGTTAATAAGCGGTACCGCCACCGGCTTTTCAAATGGCAGTGGTAGTTCGATTGCACAGGCACTAACGAACAACACCAATTCTCCGGCAGTGGTCAGGTATACTGTTATTCCTTCGATTGGAACCTGCAGCGGAACTCCGGTTACAATTGACATCACGGTAAATCCAACTCCAACAGTAGTTGTTTTACCAGCCCAACAGACTATTTGCTCCGGTTCTTCTACCGGCATTGGGTTGTCGACAACCAGTACCGGGACTGCTGTTACCTATTCCTGGACAGCCCGGTTAACAAGCGGAATTGCCTCCGGTTTTTCTAATGACAGTGGCGGTTCAATAGCCCAGTTATTGACGAATAATACCAATTCCCCGGCAGTGGTAAGGTATACTGTAACCCCTTTCATTGGAACTTGCAGTGGAATTCCTATCACGGTCGATATTACAATAAACCCGTTGCCGTCACCTGTAAATGATTTCAAAATATTAAAGGCTGGTGAATCACTCTCAGATAATGTGTTGACAAACGATGGACTATCCTTGACAGTCAAACAATTTGTTCTGAATGGAATAAACTACCAGGCTGGAAACATAGCTACAATAAACGGTATTGGCACCTTAAGGATGACTGCTGTGGGTGATTATGTATTTACACCTGTTCCCGGATTTGTTGGGGGAGTCCCTGCCATTACCTATACGGTCAGTAATGCCTCGGGTTGTACAGCCACAGCCTCGTTGACAATAACAGTCAATACACTGGTCAATCCTGTTCAGGATAGTGGTGTGATTCCTGCAACCGGAGGAACTGTGATTAATAATGTCGCTTCGAATGATCTGGTGAATGGTCTGTCTGCTGCTTTAGGAACAGGTGGCAATTCGACTATCTCCCAGAGTGGCATTTGGCCTAGTGGTATTACATTAGTCCCTACAACCGGTGGCATCAATGTTGCCAGGGGAACCTCACCGGGAACTTATTCTGTGACCTATCAATTATGTGATGAATTGACTCCATCTACCTGCGGCTTGATGGTTGACCAGATAACAGTCACTCCTGTGATTACTCCGGTAACAGAGAGCGGTACCATATCTGCCATTGGTGGAAATGTTATTGCAAATGTAGCTGCTAACGATATAGTGAATGGTTTACAGGCAGTATTAGGTGTTGGTGGTAATGCTGTCGTGTCGCAGAGTGGCATTTGGCCAAGTGGTATTTCACTGGATCCGGCTACCGGTTCTATTAAAGTAGCCAAGGGAGTCTCACAGGGCACCTATAATGTTAGTTATCAGATATGTGATTTGTTAACCCCACAGACCTGTGCCGTCATGCTCGATCAGGTAACAGTCACCACGGTAATTATACCCGTCTCAGAAAGTGGAATCATTCCATCCACCGGTGGAGTTGTCATTTCGAATATTGTGGATAATGATATTGTGAATGGTCTGCCTGCTGTGTTAGGAACCGGAAGAAATTGTTCCGTGTCACAAAGCGGTAACTGGCCCGCAGGTATCACACTTGATCAGGCTTCCGGAGCTATTCATGTGGCTCAGGGTACTATTCCCGGAACCTATTCGATTACCTATCAGTTGTGTGATCTGTTGACCCCACAAACCTGTGCCTTGATGACCGATCAGGTAACCATTACCCCGGTAATTACAGCACTCACAGAGAATGGTACTATTCCTGCCACAGGTGGCATTGCCATATCAACTGTAGTTGGCAATGATTTGTTGAACGGTCTTCCGGCTCAAATTGGAAGCGGAGGAAATTGTATCGTATCGCAGTATGGAGTCTGGCCAAAAGGGATCACCCTGGATCCGGCAACAGGATCGATTAATGTGGCCAAAGGAACTATTCCAGCTACTTATCCGGTAATCTATCAACTGTGTGATCTGTTGACTCCACAAACCTGTGCTTTAATGGTCGATCAGATCATCGTCACACCTCAGATTACTCCGGTAACAGAAAATGGGAGTATAGCTGCTACCGGAGGTGTGGTATTAACCAATATTGCCGGAAATGATCTGGTGAATGGCTTGCAGGCTATTTTAGGAACATTGGCCAATTGCACCATATCCAGGAGTGGCGTTTGGCCAACGGGGATCACCCTGGATCCAATAACTGGAAATATAAGTGTCACAAAAGGAACACTTCCGGGAACCTATTCGGTTACGTATCAATTATGTGACCTGTTGACCCCACAAACCTGTGCTTTGATGACCGACCAGGTAACGGTGGCATCTTTCATAAACCCTCTGACTGAAAGTGGTACAATCCCGGCTACAGGAGGTATAGCGATTGCCAATGTCACAGGAAATGATGTATTGAATGGTATCCCTGCTGTACTTGGTACTGGCGGGAATTGTACTATATCACGAATTGGCACCTGGCCCACCGGGATCACACTGGATCAACTCACAGGAAATATCAGTGTTACTGCCGGAACTTCTCCGGGAACCTATTCAGTGAGCTACCAGTTGTGTGATATCCTGACCCCTCAGAGTTGTGCCACCATAGTTGATCAGGTGGTGGTAACCCCTTTGCTCACTCCGGTGAAAGAGAATGGGACAGCTTCTGCTACCGGTGGTATTGCAATAACCAATATCAGCGGAAACGATATGGTAAATGGTCATCCTGCCTTGTTAGGTACTGGTGGAAATTGCACTATTACCACGAACGGAACATGGCCTGCCGGTGTCACCCTGGATCCGAAAACAGGAAATATCATCGTAGCTAATGGTACTGTTCCGGGAACGTATTCTGTCAGCTATCAACTGTGTGATTTGCTGATTCCTCAGACATGTACCCTGATGGTTGATCAGGTAATAGTTACACCGTTGATTTCCCTTAAGACGCAAACCGGTTCAATTCAAGCTGACGGAGGAATTGTAATAACCAACGTGGTAATAAATGATGTTGTAAATGGCCGTCCTGCATTATTAGGACCCGGTGGTAACTGCACCATATCACAGAATGGCAGTTGGCCTGTTGGTGTCAGTTTAGACACCAATTCCGGTACGATTAACGTTGTGTCAGGCACTACCGCAGGAACATACACTGTGACTTATCAGCTTTGTGATGATTTGGTCCCACAGACATGTGCCCTAATGGTGGATCAGATTACAGTCAAAGCGCTTTGTGATCTTTCTATCGTAAAAACTGTGGATAATTCGACTCCAATAACCGGTAATAAAGTTGTTTTTACATTAACAGCAACGAACAAAGGGCCAAGTAAAGCGACAGCTGTGAAAGTCAATGACTTGCTACCTGCCGGTTATACCTTTGTTTCAGATAACAGTGGTGGATCATATGCTTCAGGAACCGGTATATGGTCAATTGGTAACTTAGCCAAAGGAGCCATTGAAGTTTTAAATATCACAGTCCTTGTCAATAACACAGGCTCTTACTCCAATACAGCCACCATAAGCGGATTGGAAAATGATCCTTCGTTGGGGAACAATACATCCACAAATACTCCAGTACCTTTCTTAAGGAATTTGAAACCCGTTGCTGTCGATGATTCAACTTCCGTCGATGAAAATAATACGGTTTCCTTTAACGTGATGACCAATGATATTCCGAGCATTAAAGGAGGGAATGTCTGGAAACTGTCCACCAACCCAACACATGGCATCATTACATTTTATCCCGATGGAACCTTTACTTATGTCCCTGATATGAACTTCTATGGAATCGATACCTTTACCTATACATTAACCAATGTAAGTGGCGATAGTTCTACTGCAAAAGTAACGATAGCTGTACTGGCCACACCAAAAGTGGCATTAATCGCAAGCAAACCAATCATGAATAATGATGGTACTTTCAGATGGAAATATACCTTGACCATCTTCAATAATACGAACCTGACAATTGATTCTATTCAGGTAACTGATAATTTAGAGGAAGTGTTTAATGGCAAAGGTTGTTCCTTTGAAGTGACAGGAATAACTGCTTCCGGAAGTTTGTTGTCCAACGGATTATACAATGGATCAAGCGTCATCAACTTATTGATCGATGGAAAATCCATGGCTAAAAGTGCGCAGGATTCAATCCTATTTGAAATAAACGTGAATACTCATGGGCAACAGGATACTATTTCTGTTTTCAATCAGGCGTTGTTTACTGCCAGCTCCACATTGAGAAAGTTTAGTATTTATTCAGATGCATACTTAACCACCAGGCAGTTGGAAGCAACACAAACAAATATACCTGCAGTTGATCTGTTTATCCCGGAAGGATTCTCCCCCAATAATGATTCTTACAATGATAAATTTGTAATCACACATTCTGTTGCTGTGAAAGTTGATTTTGAGGTCTTTAACCGATGGGGAAACTCTGTGTATAAATCTTCTGATTACCAGAATGATTGGGATGGAAAAGGAACAGGAAATTTCCTGGGTAAAGATCTTCCTACCGGAACATACTATTGCATCTACTCAGTTAAAAATTCAAGAACCGGTGAAATCACAACTAAAGGGGAGAAATATATTACATTACGTAGATAACTGATCGAATAATGGATTCTTAATTCAAAAGCTATTAACCGATTAAAAAAGTGGAAATGAAAGTGGATGTTTTATTAAATGTGATCACGAAGATACCAGTATCAAGATTTAAGTTGATATGCTGTCTCTTTGTGTCATTTGCATGCAATCCACTGAATGCACAACAAGAAACGATGTACTCGCAATACATGTTCAACATGTTACAGATAAATCCTGCCTACGCAGGAAATCTAATGGATGACAATATCACCGCCTTATGCCGGAAGCAATGGGTTGGAACGAAAGGTTCACCCACCACCGCTTCGCTTTCCTGGGATAGGAGGGGAGAGGGAAGTAATGTCGGTTACGGCCTTCAACTTTATAACGATCAGTTAGGAATAGAATCAACTTCAGGATTTCAGGCCTTCTATTCATATAGAATCCCTTTCCGGAAATCGTATTTGTCGTTTGGGATGAGTGGTGGTATTATGTACTATCGGGCAGCCTTCTCCACAGTCACAACCTCTCAAAACGGTGACCCCTTGTTCCAGGAAGATGTAAGCAACTGGCTTCCAACGATTGGAGTAGGGATGCTATATGCAACCGAAAACTGGTATTTAGGTCTGTCAGTACCCGCTTTGTTAAAAACAAAAGTCAATACTAACAATTCACTATCCACCACCAGTGCTGATAATCATTATTTTCTTACGTCGGGATATGTTTTTAATGCTTCCGATGTGCTCAAACTGAAACCTTCGTTTTTAGTGAAAGCAGTGAAGGGAGCTCCATTGGAATATGATTTAAATATGAATGCATGGCTTCAGGATATTGTTGGATTAGGGGTTAGTTACCGGACAGGTGATGCTTTTGTAGGTGTTTTTGAACTTCAGATTACACCTGAATTTCGACTTGGGTATGCCTATGATTATACCATTTCAAACCTTCAGCCTTACAGTAAGGGCACTCATGAACTTATGCTCAGGTATGAATTTAATAACAGAAAAGATCAACGGGTATTATCACCACGCTATTATTGATTTTTTAGTGAATTGAAAGACTGACAACTTATAAACCGGGAACCGAAATGAAATTGTGTAATGTAAATATGCTGATTAAGACTCTGCTTGTATTCATGCTGTTAATGAACTCTTGCTTCTTTTCAGCACAAATAAATGTAGATAAATCGAACCGGATAAAACCGGATATCGTCTTGAAAAAGGCTGATATAGCCTATCAGTATTTCAAATTTTCGATTGCCGCTGACTATTATGAAACATATCTTCGAAATCCCTCAAATCACCATAAGGAAGTCCTGCAAAAATTAGCCGATTGTTATTTTCAAATGAGAAAATATGATCGTGCCTTGTTGATCTATAAATTTCTATATCCTAACCGAATCGAAGGATCAACCCAAAAAGAACAATTCCGTATCGGTGAAATATATGCACGGTATGGTCAATATCAACTTGCATCAAAATGGTTAAAAGGCATTGAGGGGTATTCTCTGAAAGCAAATGTATATGATGATAAGCAGGCTTTGAATGCAATGAAGAAAGATTCATTGAAATGGAAACTTGGATTTTTGAATATTAATACTTCATACAGGGAGTATTCACCATTTATCATCAATAACACATTGTTTTTTAGCAGTAATAAGCCGTTAAGTATTAAGACTAAAGCTTTCGGTTGGGATACTGATAATTATGCCCGGTTGTGGGAAATCCCGCTTTATGAAGTTGATGAAATACCACTTTCCCTGATCAGGGATAGTTCATTTGTCAAGAAACTTTCGTTGGATAACAATGTAAAATTGGCAGGAAATTATGAATGCGCGGATATCCAGCCGGAAAAACAAGTGAAAGGACTTTTATTTAATACTCCCTTCTTAAAAGCCGATTCGACTCCCATTGGAACAATCGTCAGAGGATTCGGCAAAATTCCATTCAATTCAGGTACCATTTCAATGGATAATTACGCTCATTTATATTTTTCAGCCAATTATCCTGTCCCGGATAAAAAGGGAGTAAACCGAATATGCTTAATGGAAGGGCTCTATTCCCCCGATGGAGTCACCCAGGTTCATAAATTACCTTTCGGCGATCACGACTCGTACTCCGTCATGCATCCGGCTGTAAATGCGCAAGGCACCTTGTTGGTTTTCAGTAGTGATAAAGCAAACGGCCAGGGACAGTACGATTTGTATTATTCACAACGCACTGCTGTCACCCTGCCCTGGGATAGCCTCAAGCCCTTTGGAAAGAATATTAATAGCCTTGGTAATGAGGTTTTCCCTTCCATTACTCCCAACGGATATTTGTATTATAGCAGCGACTTTACCCCAGGTCTGGGTGGGTTGGATATTTTCAGGCTCCCTCTGAAAGATGCACTTGCAGGAAAGGGAGTTCCTGAACATCTAAGTTATCCTATCAATAGTTCCTCTGATGACTTTGGGTGGACCCAACCTGATAGTACCGGTTTGAAAGGTTACTTTACTTCCGACCGCCTGAATAACGATGATAACTTATTCAGTGTATTATTCAAACCCGAAGTTATTGCAAAGCTTCCCCGAAAATCGTTCTTTGAAGGAACTGTCATAGAAAAACTATCAAAAAAACCGATCGGTGGTGCCACTGTATTTCTATTGAATGTCAAAGAAGATTCGGTCTATGTATCGAAAACTGATAAAAAAGGGAAGTACCATTTCCCGATTGTAAACACCAGCAATGTACTCATCAAAGTGGTCGATAAAAGATACAATAAAAAAAGCAACTGCCTGTCAGCAAAAGTAATCTATATTCCACAATCGAAAGATACCATTCAGAAAGCCTTGCATGCCATGATGCTCGATCAGTTTAAGGTAGGATATGTATGGAAAATTGGTAATATTCAATATGAAAATAATAAATGGAATCTTCCGGCAAGTGCATTGCCTGTGATTGATAGCCTGGTAACATTGATGAAGGAACAGCCGTTAATGGTCGAATTGGGTTCCCACACAGACTCAAGAGGGTCGTATAGGAATAATTTAATTTTGTCGCAACACCGGGCTGAGACTGCTGCTGCTTATCTTGTCACCCATGGTATTGATCCCAATCGGATTACCGCAAAGGGATATGGTTCGAGTAGGTTGTTGAATCGCTGTGCTCCAGGTGTTCAGTGTACTGAGGAAGAACATCAGGTCAATCGAAGAACAGAAGTGAAAGTAACCGGCTTTACGGGTAAGCAAAAAGAAGCTGATAATATTGATCCCGATCTGTTCAATGATGGTGATAAAATACACAAAAACCTTTTCCCAAAAGGGTTCTTTACCGATTCAAAATAAAAAGCATTTTTATTTTCGTCATTTAAACTCCGTCAAAAAAAGGAAGCGATTCGTCTTGAGTCGCTTCCTTTTTTAGATCATGCAGACTGGAATGCATACTTTGTTTCTTCTTGAGTTCAATTACTTTCCAATTCCTTAATATTCTCCCATTCCCACCTTATCCACAGCGCTTTCAAATGGTGTAAGCATCAACTAGTCATCAACCAGTCATTAACTAATCATTAAGTTAGATGTCACAGTGATGTCACAGTAGTGTCACAGTGATGTCACAGTGATGTTACAGTATTATATAGTACTGTAATACCTCTGTGTTATCAATATCATTCTACTCCGATGATTCATTTAGTATTGAGTTTATGATAGGTTCATGAGGATATGATGGGTATTTGATGAGAACAGTTACCAGTATGTTCACTTGTAGGCAATAGGCTATTATTTTTTCTATTGACCACTTTGAAAAATCAGGCAGAACTTTTAATTCAATACTATCTACGGCATTTCAACTTTTAGTTTGATAAATAGTGATTGGCTGGTAATCAGTAATGAGAGATATTTTCCCAATCCCTGATGAGTCGAATACATTCCTCACTTAATACACCTTTATACTAATTAACGAAATGGGTCAAAATGATTAAAATAGTATAAAATGCATACAATCAACAGTATAACATACTCTTGCGCCTTTTTGCGGAGGCAAATCTACACCTTTATACCTAAAAAAGATACGTCTTTGGGGATTGTATTTCATCCTTTTAAGGCATTCTAGAGAATATAGTTTTGGTAATTTTAACCGATGAAAATTGTCAGGTTAAGTATGTTTAATGCATTCCTACAATTACACAAGTAGGTCAGATCGACAACCGGCAGTTGTGTAAAATGATTAAACGGGGAGTTTAGAATGGTTCAAAAACTGAATGGAGGCAATTTCACCTGGTTTTTTTTGAATAAATGTGGATCAATTACTATATAAGAGATAGATTTTACCTGCACTAAAAAATCATATTTTGTCACTATGAAAAAATATATCACATCAAATCAGGCCTTACGTTATTTTTTAGTAACGTTTTTATTTCTCACCATTCTCACTAAGGTTACAGCACAGACTTCGTTTGTTTTAAATTTAGAGTTGAACAACCTGAATTTTAGCGAAAAGAACCGGACCGTGGTTACAAATGCCGGTTCAACGGCAAGTGGAATACCGGGTACAGCTGCCGGTTCGGTTCATCGATATAATAATCTGGCTGTGATGGGCACCATTAATCTTTCAGCCCTGCTAACCATTGTTCAGGTAAGTAATGCTGATATAACATTATTTGACGATGATTCAACTTCTCCTGAGAGATTTCAGCCAAGGATAGGGTCTTCCAACACCTCTGGTGGTTTTGTGTTATATAAATTGGATTATTTTGATGCCATAACAGGGTTGCCGGTTTATATTTTTAATTATTATATAACGGTTGTAGATGATGATGGTAGCAGTGCTAATAACAGGGAATATGTCGAGTTTGGGGGTTACTCTTCCTATTCACTCAGTGCAAATACCAAATTAACCGTATCAACGAATAGTACTACCGGGCGAACACAGTTTTTAGGTATTCCTAATGATTTGCCAGGTATAACCTTTGAAAATACAGCTTCGGTTATTGCTAATTATACCGATGCCAGCAATTCGATCACTTTTGCATTAGGTCAAACCGGGAAAAATTCGGAACGTATGTACTCGGAGGAATTTGGTTCGGCAGGTGGTTTTTTAATTTCTCCCGTCACTCATAATAATCCAATCCCTCAAGCTCATGATGACTATGGAATCAAAATAAATTCAGTGACAGGCGGTATTTCTGTCCCGAATGTACTGAGCAATGATGTTTATAACGGATTACCGGTTGTCCAGTCTGATGTGACGATTTCACTTGTAACGCCTGCTTCAAACGGCGGGGTCACCTTAAATCCAACTACAGGTGCAGTGTCAGTAGTAGCAGGAACACCTTCGGGAACTTATACATTAGAGTATAGGATTGCTTTAAAATCTTCTCCTAGTACCTATGATGATGCCAATGTAACATTAACCGTGAATTCACCGCCCACAATCGCAGACATTGCCAAAACGGGTCTGGAAAATGCAGACATTCTTTTTTCGGCATCCGACTTTGCCGGTAAGTTTACGGATATTGACGGAGATGCTTTATCTCAAATTCAGGTTTTGACGCTACCACAAAACGGAACATTAAAATTAAATGGTTCGGCAATTATTACTAACCAGGTAATCCCGACAACCAGTTTAGCCAATATAACCTTTTCGCCAAATGATTATTGGAACGGAAATACGAGTTTTAACTGGAATGGGAATGATGGAATGGTTTATGCGGCAACTGCATCTAAGGTAACGATCAACTGTAGTCCAGTTAATTATCCTCCCGTAGTGTCAGATCTAACAAAATCAGGTTTTGAAGATACTATGATTCCTTTTGCAGCAACTGACTTTACCGGCAAGTTTGCTGATGTTGATGGAGATGCAATGATAAAAATTAAGGTCGTAACACTTCCTGCAAACGGGACGTTAAAACTTAGCGGCACAGCAATCACTGCTAATCAGGAAATCAATACTTCCAGTCTGAGTAATATTACTTTTGCGCCAAATGGCGATTGGAATGGCACAACGAGCTTTTACTGGAATGGGTTTGACGGGTTAGTCTATGCCACAAGCAATGCAGCTGTAAATATCACGGTGAATCCGGTGAACGATGTCCCAAGCTTTGTCAAGGGAGCTGACCAAATAATAAACGAAGATGCCGGATTACAGACAATAGCTACCTGGGCGACATCCCTATCCACGGGACCTGCTAACGAAAGCAATCAGACGCTAAGTTTTACGCTCTCCAACACCAACAATGCGCTGTTCTCTGTTGAGCCTACGATTGATCCAATCGGAAAACTGACTTATACCCCAGCCCCCGATGCCAATGGTGCAGCAACAGTCACGGTTGTATTGAAAGATAATGGCGGCACTGCCAATGGTGGTATGGATACCTCTACCCCCCAGACCTTTACCATTACCGTCAATCCGGTGAATGATGCCCCAAGCTTTGTCAAGGGAGCTGACCAAATAGTGAATGAGGATGCCGGTGCACAAACAATAGCTACCTGGGCGACATCCCTTTCTACGGGACCTGCCAATGAAAGCACCCAGACGCTTAGTTTTGCTCTAACCAACACCAATAATGCGCTTTTCTCGGGTCAACCTGCGATAGATCCCACCGGAAAACTGACAT
>CAIYOZ010000296.1 GCA_903927945.1 uncultured Bacteroidales bacterium
AAGGGGTGGTCAGTTTGCGTCGGCAGGAGGTGGTCAGTTTGCTCCGGCAGACGTTGTACAAATTGATCGGCAGGGGGTGGTCAGTTTAGGCCGGCGGAGACTGGTTTTTTTGAGCGGCTTGTCCACCTTGGTAAACTGCCAGTTAATTTTCTTGTCGAACCCATTGCGAGCCTTCTCCCAAGCTTCGACTTCTTCCCGAACTTTTTCAATCGAGTCAATTCTCCGCCCCAAACATTGGTTATTCAATACGTTAAGTTCAATCTAAGCCATGTCCAACCAGCTCCCATGTTTCGGAGTAAAAACAAATTCAAACCGATCCAGTATCCGTTTGGCTTCCGCCGGCTCATAGCACTCGTAAAATGCACCTGGAGTATGGGTTCCAAAGTTATCCATGACCAAAGTGATTAGTTCAGCTTCCGGATAATGCTCATCAGCGATTTCTTTGATAAACTCAGCCCAGTCAACTTTACACTTCTTTTCCGTGGTCTTCACCGTTCGGAATACGGCCAGTGGTTCATTAGCGAGAAAGATGTTACAAACCCCTAAACGTTCATATTCATAATCGCACTTACGGTCATGCCCTTTACTCATAGGAATCGGAACTCGTGTTTCACCAATCAATTGTTTAGGCGATTCATCCATGCAAATCACCGGGCGCATTGGATCTTAAGGTCTTTTGTATACATCCAAAACTTTTTCCATTGCTGCTACAAACTCTCCGTTTTCTTTGGCTGGGATGACCCAACCGATAGATTTCCAAGGTTTAAGTTCGTGTTTTTTAGCGTCCGGCGCACAGTTTCATATGAAATTTTATCTGCCACCCGAAGTTCAACCAATCTGTCAGCCAATAATCGCAGTGACCAACGCGCGTATCCTTTTGGAGGTTCACCACAAGCCAAAGTAATTAAGTGGGCTTCCATGTCTCCGTCAACCAACTTTTCATATTCCCTTGAAGTGGGTGCCATTTTTAACGCTGCCTCCAGTCCTTCTTCCACAAACCGCTTTTTCACCCGGTCAATTGTTCTCATTCCGATCTTCAATACTTTGCAAACCTCTTCATTGATCTGTTGTTCTGCATTATACGTGCCTCGATCCACATTCAGTAGAATAAGCGCATGTATAAACTTCCTGGCAGCATGAGTTCCGGTTCGCGTAATTTCGGTCAATTGATCTCGTTCTTCCTGTGTAAGAGTAACTTTGTAAGTGTTCATAGCCATTTTTTTTCTAAGATACAAAATATTTTAATTACGCCATATTAATAGTGACGTGACAATAGTATATTACAATTAAACACAATTAATTCATTAGACTTAGATAAAAAACTCTGGACTCCTTTTTAAATTAGGGATTAGTAAAACCGGCGATTTCAGTGAAAGGATGAAGGATTTAACATACTTTATTTTAGAAAATGAGGTTTCTCCCTGGGGCGGTCTCAGGTTGATCTAAGTGAAAACCAACGAAGTGATTTAATGCAATACTTGGAAGAGGAGTATCTGATTTTACTGCCTACTGGTTCCAACCGAGGTTATAGTTACGTTGACGTCAGTGAAGGTCTTAGAGTCAACATGATTATTGGAGCCACAAGGTTAGCCCATTTGGGAACACTCTGGCATTTGGAGATTATCCAACGAAAATTAGATTGAACCTTTGACGGGACAGATAAAGCACATTCAGCCGTTTCTTCAGGGAGTTTGACCAGGAGCTTGGATATGTTATTTAACCGAAATAAGGCAATAAGAGCTAAAAGGGAGTATATTAAGTAATACCGCATCTTTCAAAGAAGTGAATTATTTTAAAAAAAAATATTGCGACTTTAACAAGAATAATTCTTTTAACTTTAGCCATAATGGAATTTATAGTTATTTAACTTAATGTAGTTTTAATTTGTGTAAATAAATTAACTGAAGTTTCGCATGTCTAATTTATGCCGCTCGGGCAGCACTATAATTTACTATTCTTAGGAGTTTTGATTCCTGATCGCCATTCTGCATCAGCTTCTGCAATAGAGATGAAAAATCAATTTCCAATAAATCTGCAACGAAATTAAGAAGGTCTTGGATAACAGCCCAAATACGTTCCGACAAGGTCAATTCGGTCATCTGAATGGCTACTTCACGAAACAAATCGCCCATGGTTTCATAACAATTCAGCCGCTTTGCGGTGCTGAACATGTTGTAAGCAACCACAGAAACGGAAGTATGAGCAATCAGTGCATCAAAGTCCCGGGAATGACAATCGTTCAAGCCGAAAAACTGGCGGGACTCTTTAAAAAAGACCTCAATATTCCAGCGTTTTGCATACAATCGGTAGGCTTTCAATGGAGTCAGATCCAAATCGGTGCTGATCAGAAAATGCCAGGGACCCTTGCCGGTATTACGGTAGAAGAAAAGACAAACCAGTTCTTCCTGAAGAAACACATTGACCTGAATACAAACCATGTGTAAAGCACGATTCCGTTTTCCTTTCTTCTTGCGTGCAAGTCTGTCGCATAGTTCTTTTGCGGTAAATTCCTGGTCATGGAGCAGGTACTTGGTTCCATTCATTTTGCCCATTCCCAACAAATGCTTGCCTCCGGGAAGGCTAAGAATGAAACGGATCATTTTACCGTTCACGAACCAACTGTCCATTAATATGTATCCAAAAGAAATGCCACGAGAAATAGCCTGGCTAATCATTCTCATGCCGACATCCGTTTTCTTTTGGTCTGCTTCCGCTACCCGCTTTGCTCCTGCACTGCTTGCAGGCCGGTCTTTATGGAATTGGTTCTTCAATTGCTTAGGCTTCAGACCAAAAGGGGTCTTCTCGTTTTTGCTTCCTTCACGGTGCATGGAAAAGTCCAATATCAAGGAGCTTTTTTCATCACACCAACCCAGGAATAATCCTTTGAAGCCCAGAATCGATTTACCTTCGACATGCGACCAAACCCGGCTGACCAGTTCCATTGCAAAGCCAGTTTTCTTTATATCGGTATCATCCAGGATCAAACATGCATTAGATGGGTTCTCGATCTGCATGCAATCAATTAATTTACAATTGATTCCATAAACAATGGTTCTCCAGCGCAACCGGCAATCATTTACAAACCTATACAGAACATCTTTTTCTGCATCAAGTGTTTGTTTGATCCAACCCGTTATCAGGTTGTTCTTAGACTGTCCGGTGGCAGCTAACGGACTTAACATAAGGGCAAGAAGGATATCCATCTTCCGGAAAGATCCTTGCTTGTGGTCTTTTATTCCAATATGGAAACTGCTGATGCCCATCGTCTGGTATAGTTCGAGAATTTTCAGAATTGCTTTTTCGTCTGAGGTGAAAAAGCCAGCGATCTCCGAAAAAAGTTTTGTACTTTTATTCCGTAGCATGTTTTTAGTTTGTTGTAAGCACCACTAATGTGCTGAATATTAGTGGAATAAACAAAGAAACATGCTACTTTTTTTAACACCTTTATCAACTTTTTAAGCAGATTCAGACCTGCGAAACTTCAGTAAATTAATTTGAATACTTTTGTAACAAGAGTAGTTTTAACTTGGATGTTGTATTCCAATTATATTTTTTAAAAATTGATCCGATTATTATGACTAGTATTTTAAAAGTATATTCCATTACAATAAATTATTACTTATCTGTTTTAATTGGAATTATAGCATTTGGGTGCTCCGATGAACCATTAAATACAGCTCCGAAGGCTAAACTTGAAATTTTTCCATTTGCCGGTGATACAACCACTATTTTTACATTTGACGCTTCGAATTCCTCAGATAATGAAGATATTAAAGAGAAACTTTCTGTTAGATGGGATTGGAATGATGACGGGATTTGGGATACAAGTTTTCAATCCGAATTGAAAGCTTTGTTTCGTTTTACGACCAAGGGAATGAAGTATATAAAAATGGAATTATCAGATTCAAGGGGATCGACAGTAATTTTAACAGATAGCGTCCGTGTTTTTGCTATTCCTATCATTGGTACCATGGTTGATCCCAGGGACGGAGAACTTTATCAAACTGTTTTTCTAGAAGGGACTTGGTGGATGGCCGAAAGTATAAGGTATGGCTTGGTCGTTCCTTTTGATTCCCTTCAGAAAAATAATGGAATCGTAGAGGCTTATACCTACAATAATGATTTGAAAAATTTCAATGAATACGGTGGGATGTATTCCTGGTTTGAAGCCATGCAATATAATGACACCGAAAAAGCACAGGGCATTTGTCCTCCGGGATGGCACATTCCCTCTTTTGATGAATGGAGTACCATCGCACCGTTTAACTTGCCTTATCTTTTTCTTTATTATTACTATGGACCAGGTGGCCCTGGTGGTCTTAATTTAAAATATGGCGGATCATATACTTTCATTTGGGAAACGAGAGGTGGAGAAAAATATGAACGATATTTTGGAGATATAAATTTACGTGCAGAATTTTGGACTTCCACCAACAAAAAGGAAAAATATGAAGACTTTGCTGGCAATATAGCTTTCCAAAGGTGGAATATAAGTATTGGCATTGAAAATGTTTTAAATGATTCTTTACCAGATACATTCGATAACTTCGGATTAATTCTTGGTGGTGATGAAATTCATCTCAGTGGAAAGATTGTTGCTTATGACCGATTTGGTAGCAGTCATCCGACAAATTCTAGATATGCCCATTATGTTCGTTGCACTCAAAACCAATGATTATTAAAATCCTAAATAGATTTTTGCTGATAACTTCAATTATTTGGCTACTCATTTCATGTGAGCAAGAGATACAAATCTCAGCTGATGGTAAAACTATTCCAGTAATTTATGCAATTATCAATCCTGAAGATTCCATACATTTCATACGTATAAGTCGTTCATTTAAAGGTACAGCTGACGCATCTGAGTCAGCTCAAAATCCCGATTCGATCTGTTATGAAATCTTAACTCCCAAAATCGAATTTTTTACGGAATCTGGCTGGAAATATTACGAGTTGAAGTTTACCCCAGCTCCGAATTCAGACAAAGAAGTAGGATATTTCACCAATAAAGGCCTTCAATTGTATCAATGTGAAACAGATATATCTGCATTTTTTATCAAGGGAACTCATTTAGTCTTAAATATCTCAATTGGTAACCAGCAACGCTTGGTGTCTGCAGATATTAATTACCTTGAGCCTCCGAAGATTTTTGCACCAAGACAAGGATTAAGGACACTTCTTGAATTTTATGCACTTCCATTTGAAATTGGATTTGAAGATCCACTTGGATTTGCTCGATATGAAGCACATCTTCTTTTTCATATCAAGAATATAATGAAAAATGGAGACACAGTTTTGCAAACCATTGACAAATCATTTATTAGAAATACACAGAACGGTCACATACCAGGAGATCATAAGAATATATCTATTTATGTTCCCGGTGATTTATTTCTTGCTCAGGTTAGACAAGATGTAAAAGACGATCCCAATGTTGACTATAGGCTTCCAGGTCAAATTGAAGTTATCCTATATACAGGTTCGTCAGAGTTTTATGATTATATCGACCTTAATAAAATAACAGATGATTATGGTGGTCAAATTGTTACGAATATCGTTGGTGGATTAGGTGTTTTTGCGTTGAAGTATCGGGAAAAAGTTACTAACATCTTTTTGGGTCCTATTACCATGGATTCATTATTACGGGGTCGTTTTACACGACGGCTGAACTTTAAAGATTGGTAGATTGTATAGCTAAAAATCGTACCCACTCGTCAGAGTGGGCGTTAATATTTGGATGATTCCTTCTACCAGTCTTGACCGTGACCTTACCAAACTCGCAAACTTGAATGATCCTATAAATGGCGAACAAACTATACAAGGAGTGACAGATTAATCGAACACCTAATGAAGGCTTACCATTTTTAGGAAGCTGCTAAAATAGACTCTTCTTTTTAGTGAGGGTCCCCAAAAAACGCAACCGGTCTAAAATAGAGATTCCGGGCTTATTTGGTACTGTTTTAAGAACTCTGCCGGGGTAATATCCCCGATTGAACTGTGCGGTCTATACTCGTTGTATTCCTGGCGCCAGGTTTCGATTTTCTCCTGAGTGTCTTCCAAAGATAAGAACCAATTCGTATTTTAACACTCATCCCGAGAACTTCCGTTAAAACTCTCAATGAAAGGATTATTCGTGGGTTTTCCCGGTCTTGAGAAGTCCATGGTCACCTGGTTTTCATGGCCCAAAGATCCAATGCCTTCGAGATGAACTCGCTGTCATTATCCACCTTGATCCGCTGCGGAAGTGCTTTCTCATCCGCCACGATCCGGTTAACGGCTTCCACGACATCGGTCCCCTTGATCGACTGGCCAACCTCTATTTTCAAGCACTTGCGACTAAAATTATCGACTACAGTTAACGCACGGAATTTCCGGCCATCGAACAGCTGATCCGTTACGAAATCCATGCTCCAGCACTGATGAAAACAGGATACTCCCGGGTATGTCTCCCGGTGGGCACCCATGTGGTTCCGCCTCGGGCGTTTGCTCCGAAGATTCAGACCTTCTTCCTTATACATCCTTTGCATTCCGCCTTCTTCGTGATACGAGGGAAGATCAACCTGAAGTTTAACCCGGATTATTCATAAAAATTCATAGAAAAAGGGGACTAAGTTATTAAATTTTAGTAAATTAGGGTTGCAAAACCATTAATAACTCAATCCCCAAATATGAGTACTTCAAGATCGGCATTTTATCTGAAAAAACAA
>CAIYOZ010000297.1 GCA_903927945.1 uncultured Bacteroidales bacterium
CGATCTCCTGAAAATCGATAATCGAACGGTTCAATGAAGTTGCCATTCATGTCTTTCGGGTGGAAAAAAGAAGTTGTGGGATTAAACAGATTGCGATAGTACAATGACCGTTTCATGAAAAATTTATAATCAACAACTTTATTTAGTGACTTGGCAATTTGAGCTAGACACCAGTCATCATAACATGTACCAAGTGTCACTGCAACCGGCTGGCGTTTTTCAGCAGGATTAACTTCTGTGCAAGATTCAACTTCTCCTGGTTTTAATGCGGGGAAATAGCCATTTTTCGTATAAAATTTATCCAACGTTGTCAACTTTTCTTTTTTCCAAGGTAAAAGCGATTTCTCTGTCAGGGCTCCTTTGCAGGCTTTGTAGGCAGCATCAAGATCAAAACCTCGAAGACCTTTACTATAAGCATCCCATACAACAGAAACAGCATGATTTCCATTCATCCGGTGGCTATCACCAGTTACTTCCGGGAAAGTAGGCATCCAGCCTTCGGGTGATTGTTCTGCCATACGAATATACGATTGTACCATATTTTTCTCCATCTCCGGTTCAATTAATATTCGCAAAGGGTGGGTAGCCCGGTATGTATCCCACACCCAATCATCTGTAAAGAAAGGTTTTCCACCATCATCATGTACTTTCCCATCAAATGCACTGTAATACCTCCCATCTTCACTAATATTGATCATGCGTTCGTAAGTACGATATAAGGAAGTATAAAAAGTAATTTTATCGTTTTCAGAACCTCCTTCAATCATAATTTTATCCAGTGATTGATTCCAGATATCACGTCCTGTTTTTGCCACCAAATTTACATCATACGTTTTGATTTCGCGTTTTAGATTTCGTTTAGCCTGTTCTGAACTAATGAACGAAATACCATAACGTATATTTATTTGACTAAGAGACTTGCCAAAATTCAGCACGAATGCTTTATTAAGGCCTTCTACTCTGTTGTCATTAAGAGTTATTTTCCCATCACTTAGAATTCCTATGGATTCAGGCTGTTTCTCAGTTTCCAAATACAAATATATTTTAGTTAAACCACTATCAATTATTTGATATCCACTGATACCGCCTTTTTCCATTTGCAACATACCATTTCCAACATTTAATACGATATGTGTATTCCCTTGCTCCTCGAAATTAAATGAATAGAGTCCTGATTGATGTGAAGGAGCATAATCAACTTCTATCTGTTTCTCATCCAGATAGACTTGGTATCGATACGGTTGAATACTTTCTTTATCGTATGAATAAGATGTTATTGAAGTTAATATCGATTCTTCTCCTTGAATAGGACTGATATTAAACGCTGAACTCCCCCGGTGGCTCGTCACAATAACAGGCAATCCCTTTATCCTGTTTGTCGTGAAATCTGCCCTTTCAGGATAGACCCGCAACATACTGTTTGGTAGATGAACCGTTGGAAATGTAGGCACTAAAAGGTGGCTAATATTCCCCATATATGGATTTACATAATCAACCGGAGTTTTCACCTGACTTTGCGCAGACTCACTGTTCAATAAAAACAACAATGAACAGCAAACCATCACCAACCCTTTAAATCGGACTCTTCGCTTCATAATAACACTTTTCTTTATTTTATATTGAGTCCTATATACTGATGGACTCAATCTTTACATTTGAAAAAACAC
>CAIYOZ010000298.1 GCA_903927945.1 uncultured Bacteroidales bacterium
CGGCTGGCTTATAGATCAATGTACATGCTCCAATAACATGAGTTCGCGGCAGCAGAATATTCAGCATATTCCGGTCACGTAAATCAAAGCAACGAACGCCGACCTGAACGGTATTCGAATGGATACCTACCCATACAATGACCGGGATGCCATGGCTTCCTGGGCCAAAGCTATTACCGATGAATATCCCCATTTCAACATTACGGGCGAAACCTGGCTCTTTAATTCACAAGAAATCGCTTTCTGGCAAAAAGATGTTGTCAACTCGTTGAAATACAATTCATATCTGCCAACCGTTATGGATTTCATCCTACAAAAGGCTCTTTCAACATGTTTTAACGAGCATGGAAAGTCATGGGAAGACCTGGGTATGAACAGGCTTTATAATACCCTGGCCAACGATTATTTATATGCCAACATCAACAATTTGTTAGTTTTTGCAGAAAACCACGACACTCAACGATACAATAACCTCTTAAAAAGTGACCTGGCTAAATTCAAAATGGCAATGTCTTTTCTAATGACCACCCGTGGAACACCCCAGATTTACTACGGCTCTGAGATTGGCATGACAGGTAATAAAGACAAAGATGATGGCGATATCCGTCGTGATTTCCCGGGAGGCTGGCAAGGTGATTCTATCAATGCCTTTACCGAATCAGGTCGGACAAACGTACAAAACGAATACCATCGTTATGTATCCAAACTCCTTAACTGGCGTAAAAACCAACCTGTCATTCATACAGGATTACTGACACAGTATGTTCCCGAAAATGATGTATACGTGTATTTCCGGGTTAATGAAACCAAGAACATCATGGTCATTATCAATAACAATGAGACAGATACAGTACTCAAAATGGATCGCTATGCCGAAAGTCTTAAAAGCAACATTTCAGGAACTGATGTCATGACGGGTGTAAAATATGATCTATCAACTTCTGTCACGGTACCTAAAGAAACAGCACTTATTTTAGAAATCCAATAACCGGATATGAAAACAAAATATTGTATCCTACTGGCATACTGTATTATAATGGGAGCTTATTCACAACAAAAAGTATCCCTGCCTGTTGTTTCGCATGGGAAGATTGAACGGCTCGATAATTTTCAATCCGTCAATTTGCCATCCCGCAATGTGGATGTTTGGTTGCCCGAAGGGTATAGTCAGACAAAAAAATACAATGTGGTGTACATGCATGATGGCCAAATGCTGTTCGACAGTACCCTGACCTGGAATAAGAAAGCATGGAAGGTTGCTGAGGTATTTTCCAAATTGTTATCTGAAAAGAAAATCGAAGATTGTATTGTTATAGGTATCTGGAACAATGGTGCAGAAAGAATCAGGGAGTATTTCCCCGATAAAATTTTCTATCACCTAAGTGATAGTACTCAAAAAAGATTATCGAAGAAATACTTTAATAATCAGCCGGCAAGTGGAGATAATTACCTGAAGTTTATAGTCACCGAATTAAAACCATATATCGACGCACACTTCTCCACTAAAAGTGACAAAGCGCACACCTTTATGATCGGTTCGAGCATGGGAGGATTAATAACTCTTTATGCCTTTACTCAATATCCTGAAGTTTTCGGCGGTGCTGCCTGCATGTCTTCTTCGACCTTTAGTTTCTTCGAACCTAATTATGAAATCCCGTTGGCTATTTTTGATCAGTTGAAGCAGAGTCTCCCCTCCCCTGTCGATCATAAAATCTATATGGATTATGGTACCGGTGAAAGCGATAAGGAATATATACTTACCCAGTCATTTATTGACTTGATCGCCAAAGGCAAAGGATATAACGAATCAAACTATCTTTCAAAAGTCTATGATAAGGCCATTGAACTCGATCCTAAGTTTGCATGGCCTTGGTTTAATAAGGCTCATGCTCTCTATAATCTTAGCAGATATGATGAAGCCATTAAAGCCTACG
>CAIYOZ010000299.1 GCA_903927945.1 uncultured Bacteroidales bacterium
CCCGCTTCGGTTCAGGAAATGGCCGACCATACGGTACTGGCTTTTGAGTTGGCTTTCAAATACCGCACACCGGCTATGATTTTGGCCGACGGAATTATTGGTCAGATGATGGAAAAAGTGGTACTGCCACCTTTCCAGCCCCGCATGACTGAAGCAGAAATTGCTGAAAAATGCCCATGGGCAACCCTGGGAAAACCGGCATGGCGTAAACCCAATATTATCACCACACTGTCGTTGGATGCTTACGAAATGGAAGATACCAATATTCGTTTGCAGGCAAAATATCGTGAAATTGAAAAAAATGAGGTTCTTTACGAAGAATTCTTGTGCAATGATGCCGATTATCTGGTCGTTGCATTTGGAACTTGTGCCCGTGTAAGTCAGAAAGCAGTTGAAATGTGTCGTGCCGAAGGTATTAAAGTTGGGTTATTGCGTCCCATTACACTTTTCCCTTTCCCTACAGTTGCAATCAGTAACCATGCCGATAAAGTAAAATCCATGTTGACAGTGGAAATGAGTGCAGGGCAAATGGTTGAAGATGTTCGCTTAGCTGTAAACGGACGTGTTCCTGTAGAATTTTACGGACGTATGGGTGGAGTTGTACCTTCGCCCGACGAAGTTTATGAAGTATTAAAATCAAAACTGGTAAAATAAAAATAACATTGACCATTTTATCACTTACCATTTACTTTTGGTTGTAAAATCGTAAATCGTAAATGTTTAAATTGTAAATACATAAAAGGTTATGACAACAAACGATATAATTAATCCCGCCAATTTGGTTTATGCCAAAGCCCCGATAATGAACGATGTGCCAATGCACTATTGTCCGGGTTGTAGTCATGGTGTGGTGCATAAACTTATCGCCGAAATTATTGGCGAAATGGATATGCAGGAAAAAACAATAGCCATTGCGCCGGTTGGTTGCGCTGTTTTTGCGTATAAATATTTAGATGTCGACTGGCAACAAGCTGCTCATGGTCGTGCTCCGGCAGTGGCTACAGCAGCCAAACGACTTCTCCCCGACCGACTGGTATTTACCTATCAGGGTGACGGTGACTTAGCCGCCATCGGCACTGCCGAAACTATTCATGCCTGCAACCGTGGTGAAGATATTGCTATTATCTTTATCAATAATGGTATATACGGAATGACAGGCGGTCAGATGGCACCTACCACATTACATGGTATGAAATCGTCGACTTCACCCAATGGACGTACAGTACCGTTGAACGGTCATCCGTTAGATATAACCAAGCTATTAGCTCAACTGGACGGAACTTGTTACGTTACCCGTCAGGCAGTGCATACTATAGCCGGAGTAAGGAAAACAAAGAAAGCTATTCAGAAAGCATTTGAAAACTCCATGGCAGGAAAAGGCACTTCGATAGTTGAAGTGGTTTCTACCTGTAATTCAGGCTGGAAAATGACTCCCGAAGCGTCGAATGACTGGATGGTTGAAAATATGTTCCCGGCTTATCCGCTAGGAGATTTGAAAGACCTCTAAGAATTTACGATTTTATTATTTACGATTTACAATTTAAAGAATGAAAGAAGAAATAATTATAGCCGGATTTGGCGGTCAGGGAGTACTTTCGATGGGTAAAATTCTGGCATATTCAGGATTAATGCAAGGTCAGGAAGTTAGCTGGATGCCATCCTACGGTCCTGAACAACGTGGTGGTACTGCCAATGTAACGGTAATTCTTAGCGACGAACGAATCAGTTCGCCGGTACTCAATTCGTACGATACAGCTATTGTACTCAACCAACCATCGCTGGAGAAATTTGAAAGTCAGGTAAAACCGG
>CAIYOZ010000300.1 GCA_903927945.1 uncultured Bacteroidales bacterium
ATAAATAGTAAACTGACCCTGAAATTGAAAGGTTACGCAGCTGAAGAATCAATTAAGTTAGTAATGACCGATGTTTCGGGCAGGATAGTGTATACTGATAAAATACAAACTGTCGGCTTTGAACAGGTTGTTCAAATCAACCTAGAGAGCCTCAATAAAGGTTTATACATTCTATCTGTCATCAACAAGAATGCAAAAAAAGAACTAAAAATCATGTTTAAATAAAGTAATTATTTTGAAAGAAGAGAGCGACTTTAATATAAAGCTGCTCTTTTTTTTGCGTAAACCTCCTGACAGTACGAGGAAGCATAGAATAAGCTTTTATACTGTATCATTTCTAAAAAGAACGGATATGATTTTTAAGTATAAATACTTATCAGTCAAAAATTATTAGTATCTTCTTTTAACCGCCATACATTTATGAAGAAGCTTAAATTAAAGATATGAGGAAATAGTCGGAAAAGTATCATGTTTGGATGAAAAAATATGATTTTAATTGTATTGTACAATTTATCTTTGTATTCTAAAATCAGATTTATTTCTTAAATTATAATTTCATATTAAAAAATCATGAAAAATAAGTTTATCTCTTACAAGACATTTAAAAGAACGTTACTCTTGTACACAATTTACCTCATTGGGCTTAGCTTGCAAGCAAATGCGGAGACCTATAACTGGAATACCGTTCGTATAGGTGGAGGTGGTTGTACTACCAGTATGCAAGCACATCCCAAGGTACAGAATCTTTATTTCATTACTACGGATGTGGGTACACCCTACCGTTGGAACAGTACCCTGCAACGTTGGGAGGCCATGTTTTATTCACTCGATCCCAGCTATTGGGGGGCTTCCCAAAACGTTGCTTTCGATCCCAATGATGCAACGGGAAATATACTTTACGTAACCACCTGCGGAGGGAAAAATACGCTTATGAAATCAACCGATAGGGGGGATACGTGGGTTGATTGCCAACTTCCACTGGATATCGCGTCGAACAGTGATCAGATGACCGGACAACGGTTGGCTGTAGATCCACAAAACAGTAATGTTGTATATGTTACTACACGCCCAAATACTGCTGGAGTCACCTCAAAAAATGGGACTTTTAAGAGTGCCAGTGCAGGAGCAATAGGTTCCTGGAGTAAAGCAAATGATTTATGCGGATTTTTTATTGCATTTGACGTAAGCAGCGGAAAAGTTTCCGGGGTTACCAAAACAATCTATCTTGGTTGCGCTGATGGTGTTTACCGAAGTGATAATGGGGGAATTACTTTTAATTTAATGGTTGGCAGCCCAGTAAATGTATATCGTGGCGTTATACATAGCAATGGAAATCTGATCGTTACCCATCAAACAGGAGTGGCCAAGTGGGACGGAACGGCATGGTCCACTATCACTCCATCCTATGTAGGTGCTTATGCTGCCATTGATGTAAACCCTAATAACAGTGATCAAATTATTGTTGGTGGTGGGGATCGCCAGTATGTAACCAAGGATGGTGGAAAAAACTGGACCGGACTTACTCTTGTTAAGGATAATTCAGAAATACCCTGGTTTTCGCCGGGTATCGGTGGGGGTTTAAGAGATTTCTGCTGGGATCCATTCGATCAAAACATGGTTTGGTTTACCGATTTTTTTGATGCCCATCAAACGACTAATATTTGGGCCGGTGCTGCCGTTACCTGGAAAGCCCGTGCAGTGGGCCATGAAGAAACTGTTCCAACCGGGAACTTGCTTTGTCCGCCATCAGGGGTTAATTTATTACTTTCGAATGTAGCCGATGTAGGTGGATGGGATCACAAATCGCTTACTGAATCACCTTCTATTGGAATGGTGACACTTTTTCCCTGGAGTTTTTCCGGTGATGTTGGCAATATGACCGGTGCGGCTGTTCAGGAAACTAACCCGAATTTTATTGCCCGGGTAGGTAGCCATGGCTGGCAAGGACTTGGATTTGCCGGTTATTCAACGAACGGAGGTGCTACGTATACCTATTGGACCTGTCCGTCCGATGCAAGAAGTGGCAGGATTGCAATAGCAGCAACCAGTGAAACGATGGTTTGGGTTACACAGTCTGGTCCTTGTTACCGTTCAACCGACCGTGGGACAAACTGGACAAAGATTACGACTCTTCCCTCCTCCATCATTGGTGGTACCAATAACTTTTCGTCCGGTGCCATGTTTCCATTGGCAGCTGACAAGGTAAATGGCAATAAATTTTATGTTTATAATAACGGCAGAGTATACGTAAGTACCGATGCAGGCGCAACATTTACGGCATCCGCTACCGTACCAAATTCGTATTATATTGGCAATCTGACTATAGAAACCACACCTGGAAAAGAAGGCGATATCTGGATGGGAATGGGAACAAACGGATTGCAACATTCCGTTAATTCGGGAACATCATTTACTAAAATCAGTGCTGTTCAAAAAGCCGATTTCATTGGAGTAGGAAAAGCATCACCAGCAACTCCAACAGTTCCGGCTGTTTATGTTTATGGCACAGTAAATAATATTGCCAATAGCCTTTTCCGTTCAAATGATAATGGTACGACTTGGGAAACAATAAGTTCGCCTATAAAGACAGGTGTAACTCCACTTTGTATGGGAGCCGACCGCAATGTATATGGCCGTGTATTCTTTGGTGGTGGAGGAAATGGGTTCTTTATGGTGACAATAGCAGGCAGTGACATACAGGCACCCACTGCACCCACCGGTTTAACTTCATCGAATCTCATGGAAAACACATTGACTTTGAACTGGAATGCTTCAACAGATAATGTGGGAATAGCAAGTTATGATGTTTATCAAGGAGGTGCTTTAATTGGAAATACCACAACCACCACCTTTAATGTAACAGGTCTTTTATGTAACACGGGTTATACTTTTACAGTGACTGCAAAAGATGCTGCAGGTAACGTCTCATCGCAAAGCAATACAGTCACCATAACAACTTCTATATGTAAGTCAGTGGCCAGTGTAACACTCGTTAATGCAGATACTGATATAAGCCTTCAGACTCTAACAGAGGGAATGAATATTGATTTGGGTGTATTAGCAACAAAAAATTTAAATATACGCGCCAATACAAGACCGAGTACAGTGGGTAGTGTAGTATTTGCCTTAAGCGGTGCAGATAGCCGGAATTTTACTGAAAATGCCACCCCGTATGCTTTGTATGGTAAATCAGGTACTGATTATAATGCATGGAAACCTAAATTAGGAAGCTATGTGTTGACTATCACTCCCTATGAAGGTTTGAATGCTACGGGAGCCATGGGTACTTCTCTGACACGAAACTTTAATGTGACAGATTCAAATCCTAACGCAATTGAAGAGGTTTCAAAGGATGGTTTGTCAGCCATTGTATCTCCTAACCCAATCATAAATAGTAAACTGACCCTGAAATTGAAAGGTTACGCAGCTGAAGAATCAATTAAGTTAGTAATGACCGATGTTTCGGGCAGGATAGTGTATACTGATAAAATACAAACCATCGGCTTTGAACAAGTTGTTCAAATTAGTCTAACGAACCTCAATAAAGGTTTGTATATCATGTCTGTTGTCAACAAAAATACAAAAAAAGAGGTCATAGTGATAGTTAAGTAAAATAAGGAATTTGATTGAAAAGAGGCTGTCTATTTTTTCAGACAGCCTCTTTTTTAAATGTTCAAATAGGTGATTATTGGATTATTTACTTAATTGGAATTTTTTTAATGAATATTGAATTGTAAGGATTAAAACTCCATTTAAATTAAATACCAATATATAATTAAGAGTAAGCATCCCAAATCAGCCGTTTGTAGAACGCAAAAAAAACGGACTTAGAGTAAACACGATTCTCTAAGTTCGTTTTTTCATTAAATTTCTATGGGAGTAAGTATTCCCAATTTATAGGGGTTTCGAGTAAAGGTATTTTCTCGAGAGTGGTTGTAAGCCATTGACTCGGTTCAACAC
>CAIYOZ010000301.1 GCA_903927945.1 uncultured Bacteroidales bacterium
AACTATAAACTGTAAACTATAAACTGTATAATGCTTCTCTCTTGAAGCGGGTGCAAAAGTAGTTGCTTTCCCTGTACAAACCTAATCTTTTTACGTCTTTTTTCTGCTGTAAAACATAAATTACCCCTAAATCCCTGAAGGCTTTGTAGATTACAAGCGAAAATAAATTTCATGAAATGTTTCAACCGCATGATTTTTCAATGAAAAGAGTGTGAAAGGGTCGTAAACGTCTTCAAAGTATCCATGAAAGAGTGGTAATTGTCCACTAAGTCCCCAATATAAATTATGATTATTCAGCTCTCTCGCTATCTTTACCATCATCCCGAGTGTTGAACCTCGCTTAATTAAAATTTTAAAAGTGTTTTGAAATATCTATCTATTCTCAGCCTTTATCCCATTTCTTACAATCTGAATTATCTCATCTATTTCTTTTTCATCCGGTGCACCTGTTGCACAATAGTACTCTTCGAGCAAAAAACCTCCAAATTGATTACAATTATCTACACATTGTTCAATAATTGTTGAAATGGCGATATCTGTTGGCATTAATAAACTAAAACTTAAATAGTCAGCTTTAAATACGAACCATTCTATCTCACATTTCAAATCCCTGCATACATATTTCACTTCATTTTCAGTAATTTTGTTTTGCCATTCTTCAAAACATTTTCCCTCAAGTGGTAATAGCATGAAATAAACCTTTATCAGATTATTATTGCTACCCCCACCTGTATAAACAAAATCCAGTTCATCCTCCCCCATTAATTCAGCATGCAAAAACACAGTGCATTCTCCTAATGCCAACTGAGCCCATGTTTCTAACTCTTTATCTGGCTGTTCAGCATATTTTTTCAGGTGTTTATAAGCGATTATATTTCCATTATTTGCCAAAATCCCCAAAGCCTTTTTCTTTTCATCCAAAGATATATCCATCTGAAAAAGCAGATTGCCCCATTTCTCTACTTCTTCCTCACTCATACCTTTGGAGTCATAGTTGTGAGAGTTTTCTAAATAATCTAAATGACTATCCATAAGTTACAATATTTTTTATGATGATCGTTATTACTCCAAACACTGCCGTTGAAATCTACTCTCAAACTTCAAACTCTTCAAACCCCTAATAATGAACACGGAACCCAGAACTCTTAAAAACATTCTACTTATTCCACTCCGGCAATCTTCCCTCACAATCATAAACCGTTTGCAGGATCAATCCTTCCACATATGCCGGCAAATCTATATGATTGGTGTCCATCGTAACAAACCAGTAAATATCCAACCCATCAATCTCTCCTGTTGACATTTTACTATCCAGGAACTCCTGTTGCCCGATGAGGGTTTGCTTAAGCAAAGAAGCTTTCGAACCGCCTGGAGATATTATTCCCGATTTGTCGATATACACCAGTTCTACGCGTCCTCTTGCCAACCGGATGATATAGTACACTCCCGGAAGCTCAGGTACATTTTTACCAACCTGATCTACTATATTTCCTTTTTTGAAAAAGAAATGCCCGTTAATCTTATATTTTAGTAATTCATCAAACATAATTGGAATTGGTTAATTGATTAATTAATTTCATAACAGCATTATATACATGTCGTTTATTGCTTTTGGATGATACCCTATTTTAAATAATTACTACAAAACTACTGATAATAGTCGAAAAATGCATCATCTTGTTAGTAAAATTATGAACCATAATCGCGGGTATGCTTCGGCAGTAGAGGACATCGTCTGCATCGAAATACGCCCGTTTTTGTCGTTCTATTTCCTGTTGTTTTTCTTGGTAGTCATGCTGCCAGGCGGATTGATAGGATGAAGTTATCATGATATTTTAAGTTTTAAGGTGATTATTTGGTGAATCAGCACAAAAATAGCAATCAGCTGTGCCAAATCATGGCTCTGATGACATTTATATCCATTTTAGTGAATTAGCTATCACTAATCATTGTCCTTTTGTTGTTTAACCGTAGTCTATCCGCATTCTATCCGTATATCCGAGAGTCTTGTGAGTGATATCAAAGGGGGTTTGGAGGAGGTTCAAAGGGCTGCATCCCTCGGAACCCCCTAGCAACACCCTAGCAACACCCTAGCAACCCCCTCGCAACCCCCTCGCAATAAAGACAAAGCAGAGACAAAGCATAGACTGAGAATAGACTGAGAATAGAGCAGGCACAAGAGACGTAAATCCTCTCATCCAAAGGATGTTGAATCATTTGTGAGTAAATTACGGGAAGAAATTTGAGATAAGACATTCGTACATGCGATTTTCGGTTCGAGTTCTTCAAAGTCTTTGTCTGAATTTATGCGATATGGAAATCACATGTCCCAAAATAAAAGGGTTGGTAAATATTTGGAACTTATGATTCCTACATTTGAATCTCAGCTCTCTTGTTTCTTGACACTTGCCTTACTCACGCTTTTATATTCATTCCTTATTCCTCATTCCTGTTTCCTTACCTCTTACCTTTTGCACCTATATTTAGCTCCTTACCTCTTAACAATAAACTATTTAGGTTAATATTGGTTCAGCCAGCGACCTTTTTTATAATTATTTGATTCGTATACCGTTTTAAAAGACATTCAATGAAGGGGAACAGCAGTATTTCATTGACTTTAACAGTGTTAATGATGTGAAAAGATAGTGCCTGTTCAAAAAAGAATGGTACATTTGGACAATTAATATTCATAACCGTCGAGCGTTTCAGCGTGGATACAATCGCAATGAAACGATCGAATAAAAACTAACTTATTTTAACACATAAAGTAAAAGTAAAAGCTTTATCGCATCCCAAGTTAACTTTCTAATCTAAAGATCACACGTATGATTCATAAAAATCGGGTAAATGCAGGCTCAACGTCTGGGGTTTATAAAATCATTTTACCTTTAGTTCTGTTGGCATTTTCTATAAGTGCTATGTCAGAATCACCCTATAAAAAAAGTATATTCAATGCTTTTATTACTCATGATATGGCAAAATGGGAAAGCACCATCCGGTTAATGGAAAATTCGGAAGCCACCAGTACGGTAGACCAGAAACTGGAACTCATTAATTATTACTACGGCTATATTGGTTGGATGATTGGGAAGAAGCAATATGAAAAAGCTGAAAAATTAATACCCAGAGGGGAAAAACTGATTAATGAGGTATTGAAAGTTTCGCCTAAAAATGCCACAGCGTATTCATTTAAAGGTTCGTTTCTTGGATTCAAAATTGGCATTGACAAGTGTAAAGCCATCTTTTTGGGTTCTGACAGCAAGAGTTACATCAATAAAGCCATGGCGCTGGACCCGTTGAATGTTCAGGCTATTATCGATAAAGGGAATATGCTTTATTATGCACCCGGTATTTTTGGTGGGGATAAGAAGGAAGCGCTGAATTACTTTTTAAAGGGGGCTAAATTGATGGAAAATAATAATGAAACGTACCAAAACTGGGTATACCTGAACTTGCTGACCATGATTGCCAATGCATACGAGAAGACCGACCGGCTGGTAGATGCAAAACTGACATACGAAAAGATCATGCGGAATGAACCGGATATCAGATGGATTAAAGATGGCCTGTACCCGAACTTACTGGCAAAAATAAAGGCATAAACATTCAAACCAACCCAGAACCACCATTACATGATCATAACTACCATTATAATCATCAGTTTAATCAAAAAACTGTTGAAAAAGTAAACTGACTTTCACTTTCCAATTCATACATTCAACTTTACATTCTTAAATCCGGAACTTCAAAATCATCCGACAAACCGCAAAAAAGCGGTTGATCGGGATTTCGTTTAACAGCTTATTTTTAGTTACCTATCTACATTGGATCCACATCCAGATTCACCCACAATGATTTGAACTTCGGATCGGCTTGTACCTGATCGGTGATTTGACGCAGAATATCTTTTGCCCGTTGGGCGGAGGCTTCGTTTTCTATTTTAAGTAGAATATGCCGGATATACAGGTTTTGAACCCTGGAAACAGATGGTTCGTTGGGACCCAACACCCGTGCACCGAAGACAGCACGCAGATCGGTTGCAAGACGTGCGGAAGCCTGCTTCACCACATTGGGATCGCGATGACGCAACACAATTTGGATAATCCGGTAGAAGGGTGGATATTTGAAGAGTTGTCGTTCTTCACACTGAGCAGCATACATGGCTTTGTAATCGTTTCGAATGACCTGTCCAATAATGGCATGCTCGGGAGAAGAGGTTTGCACCACGACAGTCCCACGTTTATTTTTCCTTCCTGCACGACCACTTACCTGGGCCATTAATTGAAAGGCACGTTCATGCGCCCTGAAATCGGGGAAGTTCAACATATTATCGGCATTGAGTATTCCTACCAGGCTGACCCGTTCAAAATCCAGTCCTTTTGAAACCATCTGCGTACCAATGAGAATGTCGACTTTGTGTTGCTCAAAATCAGTAATGATCTTGTCATACGACTTTTTGGAACGGGTAGTATCCAGGTCCATGCGTGAAACGCGGGCTTGGGGGAAAATAAGTTTTATTTCGTCTTCAATTTTCTCTGTACCGAATCCCTTGGTAGATAATGCACCGGGAGTACCGCACTTTGGACAGATGGTCGGTATGGGTTCGGTATACCCGCAATAGTGGCAAGTAAGGGTGTTAAAAACTTTGTGCACGGTGAGGCTTACATCGCAGTTCTTACAATTCGGAACGAAGGCACAGGCCTTGCATTCGATATAGGGAGCATATCCGCGACGGTTCTGAAAGAGAATGACTTGTTCATGGTTCTGAAGGGCATTCGTTATTTTTTCCAGCATCAAGGGTGTGAACAAACTTTCCATTTGTTTCTTGCGGTAAGCTTCCTTGGTATCTACCACCAATATTTCAGGCATTGCCATTTCAAGGTGACGCTGATTCAACTCCACAAAACCGTACTTACCCGTCAGGGCATTGTGATAGGTTTCAATGGCCGGAGTTGCAGTGCCGAGCAACGTCTTTGCCCCGTGCATGGAAGCTAGCATAATGGCGGCATTACGGGCATGATAGCGTGGAGCAGGATCATATTGCTTGTAGCTCGATTCATGTTCTTCATCCACAATCACCAGTCCCAGCTGACGGAAGGGCAGGAATACGGAGGAACGGACGCCAATGATCACATCATACGTTTTATCGTTCAGCACATTGTTCCATATCTCCACTCGTTCGGCATCAGAGAATTTGGAATGATACACCCCCAACCGGTTACCAAAGACACGTTTCAGCCTGGAGGTAAGTTGAGTGGTCAGTGCGATTTCAGGTACCAGGTAGAGCACCTGTTTGCCCTCGGCCAGCACCTTGTTAATCATTTGAATGTATATTTCGGTTTTACCACTGGAGGTAACACCGTGCAACAGGACTATTTTTTTTTCAATAAACTGTTTTTCAATTTCGTTGTAGGCCGTTTGTTGGTATTCGTTGAGTTTATATTGTTCGGAAGTGGAAATATCCGTCACATCCAGCCTTCCAACTTCTTTGAGGTAGGTTTCCAAAGCACCACGTTCAATCAGTCCGGTCAACACAGCTGCAGAAGCACCTGTTTTTTCCAACAGTTCTTTACGGGTAACTTCCTTTTGTTTGGAAGGTATCAGGCATTTTGACAAATCGATGTACATCATCAATACGTCCAATTGTTTCTTTGCACGACCCAGTTCATCAAAGATACGTCTTAAATTATCTTCGATTTTAGCCTCATCCGTCAACCTGACGAAAGTATCGGTCTTCACACGGAATTTCTCGGTCAGCTCCTCATTGATTTCCACTGCGCCTTTTTCCAGTAGTTGCTTCAGGGCAGGCATCACATCCCGTATTTCGGTTATCTTATTGAGTTCGGACACCAGGATGGGCTTGCCATCTGAAAGTGCATCCAGCAGTTTACCCTCCCGTTCACTGAGCGGAAATTCAGCTTCAAAATCAGGATTGATACACACCTGGGTCTCACTCTGTAATTTAAGTCCTGCCGGAACTGCCGCCTGATACACATCACCCAGGTAGGCTTGATAGTAGGTTGAAATCCATTCCCAGAACTTCATTTGGGGACGTCGAAGGATGGGCTCATTGTCAAGCAGGCAAATGATATCCTTTGGTTTATAGATGGCAGGAGGGACAATATGCACCAACTGAATGATTCCGGTATACATCTTCTTCTTCCCAAACTGAACGACTACCCTCATACCAACGCGGGCTATGTCAGCCCATTCTTCGGGAACAGAATAGGTGAAAGTGTTACCTAAAGGCAACGGCAAGATGACATCAACGAATTTAGGGGAGCCAGGTAACATAAAAGAGTATTAGGAAATGCACTTTAATTACAATTCAGTCATGCAAAGGTAAATAATAAAGTTGAAAAGATGATAGGGTGGTGCGATGATGTTATAATGTATTGATGTGATGATGTGAAGATGTTGTGATGTGAAG
>CAIYOZ010000302.1 GCA_903927945.1 uncultured Bacteroidales bacterium
TATTTTGAATAAAGAAATAAGGGCTAGACACTATTAATTAATATTTCTATTAAGGGTTAAAAATTAAAATAAGGTTTTTAATTTTTAACCCTTATTTTTAGAGACAGAAAAACGAAACACCTTTTTTGGAATAGCTGTAAGGTTGCGTTTTATCAAAAAACAAAACAGGAAAGTTATTCCAGCTACATAGTGAGTCAGGCTAACTTTTTTTAATGTATTCAGAAGAACTAAAATACATCAAATAAGTTATACTATACAACAAAACCAGACGTTTAAAATTCGTCCATGTTTAATTCTATTTTTTTTTGATTATGAAATGTAAGTTCTTCGGTTTTACTATTATTTTGTTGTTTTGCGTTTCAGGGCTTTATGCTCAACTTGGTATAAAAGCAGGTGTAAATATCGCAAATGAATTGAATACCTATCGTATTTCGGACATGAAGGTTGGGCTTAAATCCACTAATTTAACCGGTTATCAAATTGGATTAGTTTATCAGTGTATGCCTAAAAAATCAGGTTTCGGGTTTGAAATCGGCGCTTTATTATCACAAAAAGGGAGTACTTTTAATGATAGCACCCATACCGGTTACAGAGAACTGAATTATCTCGAAGTGCCGTTGAATCTACGGTATCGTCTGACATTAGGGTTTATCGGGGTTTATGGTTTTGGAGGTATGTATGGGGGTTATGAATTAAGCGGTAAAACGGTTGATGAAGTAACGAATAATATCAAAACAATAACCTATTCAAGTTTTACGAATCATGTGGATTATGGTTATAATTTTGGAGCCGGAATTGAGTTATTCAAGAAAATTCAATTGGGAGCCACGTTAAGCCAGGGTTTAAAAAACACATCCACTACCACTGTAGGGTTGCCTATTCCGACAAAAACAACAAACAGGGTTTATTCCGTGAATCTGGTCTATATGTTCTAAACCAGGGGACAAAACTCAGTAACAATTGTGATAAGATCCATTTAAAACAAGAAGGAAGTGACTTAAAACGAGTCACTTCCTTCTTGTTTTGTATTGAATTGAGTGATTGAAATTATATTCAATGAGAACTCTTGACCAGTAATTTCGATTCATCGAAAAATCCAGTGGGCAACATTTTCAGGCTAATCTTCTGCCCGTTCTTAAAAAGATCGGGATTTATATCTTCAGGTGCTTTCTTCGGCACGGTATAACCTGTTACTTTCACCTCGGTACGGCGATTAGCTTGATGTTCGGCTTCGGAACATGGAACTTTATTTTCACAACGATTCAACAACTGGTATTTCCCGTAAGACTTCGAGGTAATGCGCTTTGGATCTATGCCTTTATTTACCAGATAAGCTACTGATGATTTTGCACGCTGTTGCGAGAGCCTGTCGTTATATTCAAACGATCCACGGGAGTCAGTGTGCGAACCTAATTCAACAGTGACAGGTTGTTCGTTCAGCACGGTCACTAAACTATCCAGGATAGGTTCTGCATCGTTCCGAATATTCCATTTATCAAAATCATAATGAATATTTCGAAGTATCCAGACAAAGCCCACTTTAAACTCATCCAATAACAATGGACGGGGAGCTTTTTGAATGGTATCTTTAGGTTGAGCAACATAACTTATATGGGTTGTCAAGAAATCATTAAAATGTTTTTTTTCTATTGCTTTTATAATGACATCGCTGGTATTAAACACCGGGATATGGTATTTCCCGTTAGTGTCAGCTTTGGCAATATAGACGGAATCTTCTTTGATATTGTATAAAAAGACCGTGGCACCCTTGATCGGAGATTTAGAATTCTTCTCCAGGACATAGCCTTCGATAAACGATTTCCGTGGAGTTCTCAGCGCGAATTCATCGGTAAAGCCATAAATATTGTCATCGTTATTCAACCGGTCGGAAGTAAAAAAACCTTTGATTCCGGTGCTATCCTGCTGAGTCCAACCAAAATCATCGGCAGAACTATTAATGGGATAACTCAGATGTACCGGATTTCCTGTGCCTGCAATAGCATCTTTAAGCGGTATCCTGAAGATATCCAGTCCCCCTAAACCAGGCGCCTGGTCACTGCTATAATATAAAACCCCGTTTGGTGTCAGGCTTGGGAATACTTCATTGCCAACCGTATTAACATTATTCCCAAAAGGTTGGAGGGGTCCCCATATGTTGTTCTCATTTCGTTCGGCATAATAAAGATCATATCCTCCCTGCCCATTCGGTTTATCACTGGAGCAAACCAAAAAATTCCCTTCCTTATTAATGGCAGGATGCATCACTGAATAGGAATTCCGATCCCCAAAAGGCAGTTCATGAATCTTAGTTACTTTATTATTTGAATAGAGCCCTTCCATCAAATGGATCCGATTGACTCCTTTCGAATCGGATTTGTTATAATTGGCTGAGAAATAAATGTGATTATTTTTGTCAATGGAAATATTTCCCGCGTTAAATGAATTTTTGTTAAGTCCTTTTACTACAAATCCTTTTGAAGTAGGATTACCTTGTAAGAATGGATTGTTTATATACTTGCCATACCCATTTTTCATAGGTTTGTCGTCCCCACATTCGTATATACCGGCTATGTTCTTTGCCTTTTCTTTGGAGAATTTCTTATGACCGATACTGTCATCTGTTTGATTCAGGAACATTAAATTAACCTGTGATAGGGGCATACTCCACAAATAGGTATAATTACCACCATCCCACCCAAATGATTTTGTTCTGTCGATCAATGGCTTATTGCTACTGAAAAACATGGTGTTCGAAGCTACGTAGGGTGAAAATTCCCTGAAAGATGTATTGAGATTTAACAAGCTTAGTTTCCAATTAAGTGAATCTTTCTTCATGGCATTCAGGCTGTCTTTATCCACATAAACCTTTGCTTTTAATGAATATCCATCAATTCCTTTTAACCACTTTGATGCCTGATCATACTGACCGTATCGAGCATACAATTCAGCGACACGATGTTGCTCCAGCTTAGTAGCTCCTTGAAAACCTGCAGGATAAAGCAGTTTATAGACACGAAAAGCATGATCGTAAAATCTCATCTGCCAGTAACAATCGGCCAGCTTACTCAACACTTCATGCGCTGATGTTGAAGGATCCGGCTGATTCGATTCAAAACAACAGTATTCATAATAATCCGCAGCAATGGCGAAATTGTAATTCCGGTAGGCAATATCTGCCTTGACTAATGCAATCTTCTGTCTTTTTTGTAATCTCTTTTCTGAAATTGTATGTCCATAAAGGACATTTATGTGAGCCGACAGAATGCATAGAAGCATTATAAAGGCAACTTTTTTTATGATTGATAGTTTCATAGCAGTATAGATATTTGTTCAATTAATTCAAAAATTTGGCACTCTAAACATTTGAAAAATTAATAATAACGGGGTGATAAAACACGATTCGTTTTTTGATTATTAAATTCATATCGCAGCATTAATTCATGAGTTCCCTTACTATACCGTTGAAGATTCGAAATGGTGTAATCAAAGGCATATCCAAGCCTGATGGCGGATGAAACCTGCAGTTCAAACATACCCACGTATGCATCGCTGGTGCGATAACTGACTCCTAACCCCACAATATCCAGAATCCAGGCATTTAAATTCAAGTCGTATTGGAATGGTGCACCTTTAATTGCTTTCATTAAGAAAGAGGGTTTTAATTTGAATGCCTCTGAACATTCGAAAACATAACCTGCAGTCAGAAAGTAATGATTATTGGCACTGGTAGTTACCAGGGTATTATCAGTATTCACTTTAGTCTGCAATAATGCAGGAATTGAAAAACCAGCATACCAACGATCGGATGCATATAATATCCCTATCCCGACAGTTGGCAGCCAATAATTTACATCTGCCTGAAATAAAGGATCCCCACCCTGTGTGGTTGAGGCCGATGAAAATGCTGCACGATAGTTTAAAATGCCTCCACTCAACCCTAAGGATAAAAATGAATTTTTAAATGGAATCCTAAAAGAATAAAAAGCCTGTAACCCGGATGTGGATTCTATTCCCAACTGGTCATTGTAGAGTTGAAGTCCATAACCGACATTACTACCCTCCTGACGTCGGTCCCAGGACAGAGAGGCGGTAGTAGGTGCATTGTCTATTCCAACCCATTGTTTACGAAATAAAGTGGTAATATTGTCCACAGCACGATTTCCGGCATATGCAGGATTTATTTGTAACAAGTTAAACATGTATTGTGAATACATGGGTTCTTGTTGTGCGTTGAGCGTTTTCCCTGCAACTGAAAATAGGCAAAGAATAACTATCACTTTAATATTCGATAAAACCACCTTCCCGAAAAGGTTGGAAATAATCCTCTGTGACATTACTGTGCGTTTCATTTGTTTGAAAATTAGTTTGAATGAATTTATCTCACATTCAAGTTATAATTAATTCTATTAGTATTTCCCACTTTCACAACAGTTCCTGTTATGACCAGAGGAATTTGCGTTTTTGGTTTATCGTCGCAAGGTGACATATTTAACCCCATTACTAACTACGGTTCCATTGGTAATGCTGACTGCCTTGCAGGAGCAGAAATAGGTGCCGACCGGAAGTTCTTGTCCTAAGAAATTACCTATTCCTCTACCGTCCCAATTATTTTGATAATCCGCACTTTTAAAGACTAAATTACCCCAACGGTTAAAGACTTCAATTTCTATTCTCAACGAAACAGGGTGAATAATTACAAAATCGTCATTAATTCCATCCCCATTTGGAGAGAAAGCATCCGGTATAAAGAGATTAACTCCGGGTATGTTAGTTTGATCGGGATTCGAATTTAGGTTGAAGGTGCCAAATGAGTCCTTACCACTGCATAAAGCCTGATTAACAACAGTCACAGTATCCTGTTGACCATGCGTATCAACCCTAACTTCAAACATGATTGAATCACGGCTGTTTGCAGCCAGGGCACTACCATCAACTAACAAGTTAACAATACTGGAACCATTATAAAGGCCATTCGCCGTGAGTTGTCCGGAAGCAGAGATACCTGTAATTTTATAGGTACAACCTTTAGGAGCAAAAACATCATCAAGATTATCAACCACCTGCAATGAATCTACTTTCCGGTTTGTGCCATTGATTAAAGTAATGGTGTATACCCAACTAAAGGTACCGTCATTATACCTGACAGGATTACTGCTCCTTTTGATTACTTCCGACATTGGCAACACATCAATTATTACAGTGCCCACTGAAGCATCCCCATTCGTATCACGAATAGAATACGTGAATCTATCTTGTCCGACATATTTTAAATTCGGCACATAGCTGAACGAACCATCTTCAAATACAGTTAGCTTTCCCTGACCTGGATTTGTTGAGGTACACCAGACGTTATTACCATCCCTGCTTAGTGTACAATTTATTGACAAGTCTCCATTCAAAGGTGTATTCTCTCTTGTCCATAAATGCTTATCACTAGCACTCGGTTTATCATTGACCCATGTCACCGTGATATTGATGGTCGCTGTATTGGTTCCACCCTTTCCATCACTTACAGTGACCATGAAATTATCATTTCCAATGTAATGTATCCCTGGAGTGTAGGTAAACGACCCATCCGGATTAATAATGATGGTACCGTGACTTGTATCCGTTGTTTTAGTAAAAGTCAAAGAATCATTGTCTACATCAGTGGCGATAATTTTTCCGCTAACCGGAGTATCTTCAGGAGTTGTAATTGGTGTAGCAATTATCATCGGTGGATCATTCACCGGAGTGATCACGATGTTAACCAAGGCATTGTTTGTGGCATACACCTTTCCGTCATTACCGTTCCATATAAAGCTGGTATTGCCGTTCCAGTTAGCATCAGGGGTAAAGGTAAAGTTGTCCAACACATTTGCTTCGATCTCCTGATTGACTGCCAGGACAGCACCACTCAATTTCAAAGTTCCGTTAACAGGTAGTGTTACTATCTGTATTTTGGTGAGTGCATCACCATCAATATCGGTGAACTGTGCCGTAAAATCGGTTTTTGCAAAAAGAATTTCAGTATCTTCAGGTCCAGTCTTGGTAATATCACTGATAACCGGGATATCATTCACCGGAGTGATAATTATTTTCACAGATGCATTGTTGACTGCATACACGGTTCCATCATTGCTATTCCACATAAAGCTGGTATTACCGTTCCAGTTAGCATCAGGGCTAAAAGTAAGTGTACCTAAAGCTGCCAATCCGATTTCCTGATTTGCAGTAATGGCTGTTCCGCTCAGTTTCAACGTTCCGTTAGCAGGAAGGGTCACTACTTGTATTTTGGTGAGCGTATCACCATCCACATCGGTGAACTGCCTAATAAAGTCAGTTCCGGAAAAAAGAATATCAGTATCTTCAGGACCCGTCTTGGTAATATCTCCTAGAGTTGGGGCATCATTCACCGGAGTAATGGTTATGTTTACAATTCCATTGTTGATAGCATAAACTGTCCCGTCATTGCCATTCCATAAGAAACTCGTTGCACCATTCCAATTGGTATTAGGAGTAAAGGTGAGTTTGTCCAAAGCATTTGTTTCTATCTCCTGTTTGACTGCAAGGATTGTACCGTCCAGTTTAAGGGTGCCGTTATCAGGAAGTGTTACTACCTGTATTTTAGTGAGCGCATCTCCATCGATATCAGTGAATTGTCCTGTGAAATCCGATTTAGCAAAGAGAATATCATAATCCTCAGGTCCTGTCTTGGAAATATCACCTAATGTTGGGGCATCGTTCACCGGATTGACCGTAATGATAAAGGTCTGGGGGGCATACGTATCCACACCATCATTAGCAGTACCTCCATCATCTTTTAATACAACTGAAACTATCGTTGAACCGTTGGTATTCAGAGCCGGAGTATAACTCAGGTTCCCGGATGGATCGATAGCAGGTTGAACGGAGAATAAACCCAAGTTATCATTGCTAAGGGAAAAACTGAGTGTCTGGTAGCTTTCATTGGCAGGTCCCGTTGACAAGGAGGTAGCCCAACCATTGACGGTTTGTGTGCCGCAATCTTCATTTACCGTTTGATCAGCTCCTTTGACAAAGCTTGGTGCATCGTTTACCGGATTCACCGTGATGGTAAAGGTCTGGGTGGTATAAGTATCCACACCACCATTGGCTGTTCCACCATTATCACTCAGAATCACTGAAACAGTTGCTATCCCATTCATATCAGGGGCAGGAGTATATCTCAGGTCTCCTGTTGGATCGATGGTTGGCTGCACAGAGAATAAACCCATATTGTCATTGCTAAGGGCGAAGCTAAGGGTCTGGTCACTCTCGTTGGCAGGTCCGGTTGACAGGGAGCTCGCCCAATTAGCTACAGTTTGTACTCCGCAATCCTCGTTGACCACCTGATCAGCACCTTTGGTAAAGCTTGGGGAATCGTTCACCGGATTGACAGTAATGGTAAAGATCTGTGTAGCGAAGGTATCCACGCCACCATTGGAAGTACCACCGTCATCACTAAGGATCACAGATACTGTCGCTAAACCATTGGCATTTGCTGCAGGTGTATAGGTCAGGTTTCCGAATGGATCGATGGAGGGTTGCACAGAGAACAAACCCGAGTTATCATTGCTAAGGGCAAAACTGAGCATCTGGTCGCTTTCATTGGCAGGACCTGTTGAAAGTGAGGTTGCCCAACCATTCACGGTTTGTGCGCCGCAATCTTCATTGACCGTTTGATCAGCTCCCTTAATAAAGCTTGGGGAGTCGTTCACCGGATTGACCGTAATGGCAAAAGTCTGGGTGGCATACGTATCCGAGCCGCCATTGGAAGTACCGCCATTATCACTAAGGATCACAGATACTGTCGCTGAACCATTGGCATTTGCTGCAGGTGTATAGGTCAGGTTTCCGGATGGATCGATGAATGGTTGAACTGAGAATAAACTCGGGTTGTCATTGCTAAGGGCAAAACTGAGTGTCTGCTCGCTTTCATTGGCAGGTCCTGTTGAAAGTGAGGTTGCCCAACCATTCACGGTTTGTGCGCCGCAATCTTCATTGACCGTTTGATCAGCTCCCTTAATAAAGCTTGGGGAGTCGTTCACCGGATTGACCGAAATGGTAAAAGTCTGGGTGGCATACGTATCCGAGCCGCCATTAGAAGTGCCGCCATTATCACTAAAGATTACTGAGACAGTTGCTATCCCATTCATATCAGGAGCAGGAGTATAACTCAGATTCCCGGATGGATCAATGGATGGCTGCACAGAGAACAAACCAGTGTTATCATTGCTAAGGGCAAAACTGAGTGTCTGCTCGCTTTCATTAGTAGGCCCCGTTGATAGGGAGGTTGCCCAACCATTCACGGTTTGTGCGCCGCAATCTTCATTGACCGTTTGATCAGCTCCCTTGACAAAGCTTGGGGAGTCGTTCACCGGATTGACCGTAATGGTAAATGTCTGGGTGGTATAAGTATCTACGCCATTATTATCTGTACCGCCGTTATCTTTCAATACGACCGAGACAGTTGCTGTTCCATTGGCATCAGGGGCAGGCGTATAACTCAGGTTTCCTGTTGGATCGATGGAGGGTTGCACAGAGAATAAACCCGAGTTATCATTGCTAAGGGCAAAACTGAGTGTCTGCTCGCTTTCATTAATAGGTCCCGTTGACAGGGAGGTTGCCCATCCAGTCACGGTTTGTGCGCCGCAATCCTCATTCACAGTCTGGTCAGCTCCCTTGATAAAGCTTGGTGCATCGTTCACCGATCTGACAATTATAGTAAAGGTTTGAGGAGCGAAAGTATCCACACCGCCATTGGCAGTGCCGCCGTCATCACTTAGGATCACTAATACGGTTGCCATTCCGTTTGCATCCGGAGCTGGAGTATAAGTAAGATTTCCGAATGGATCAATGAATGGTTGA
>CAIYOZ010000303.1 GCA_903927945.1 uncultured Bacteroidales bacterium
CGCTCTATCCGTGGGAATCCGCGTGCTATTCTTTTTTCAAAATAGGACTATATATTGTTCTTACTACTTAAATAACTAATTAACTAATTAACTAATTAACTAATTAACTAATTAACCAATTAACCAATCAACCAGTCAACCAATCAGCCAGTCAACCAATTTATTTATTGAAATTCCTGTTTTTGAAGGATGATACATCAATCGCTTCCTGATTGTCGTTGTCGAAAGTAATATACACACTATCGCCCAGGTTCGTTAACGGGAAGTCATTCGAAATCTGCGAAGAACCGATAAAGATTTTAGGATAATTCTTCAAGGTAAAATAATAATAGGTATTTCCGTTTTTCACATCCCCGTTGATGCGTGTGATAACCGATTTGATAACACTTTTCTCCGTTTTGCTTTTTGTACTGATCTTATTTCCTGATTGATTAAAGGCATTTTTGTAGGCCATTAACGCTTCCCTCATGGTATTACCCACTCCAACTATGGTATAATCTTCAATGGCTACCATGGCATACATCTTCACTAAACCGCCATTATCTTTCAGGGTCATGACATAAGTTGGAATATTATTTATGTTATACGGGATTGGCAAGGAGGCATAAAATCCTTTTTCCTGGACCTTCCCTTTGGCCGAGTTTTGAGCTGAAATTTCGGTTGCACCACTTTGTTTATACCAGAATGCTTTTTTTGTCCGGGTATTTACCAGGGCAAATCCAACAGTCGATTCGTCCGATCCTACGGAAGTCAAACCGGTATACCAATAGGCATTGTTGTCATCACCGTATACCATTGAAACCGGCTCGGTAATTTTGAGCTTATTTTCATTGGAGAAATTCCAGAATCCTTTTACATAGTTGCCCCAGTCGTTAAGTTGCGTTTCAATAAATCCACCCGGTTGTATCCGGTCTACCCATTTCGGAGTGTTGGCAATTGAGTATTCGTTTATTTCACCCGTTTGTGCATTGACAATTACCACTCCCTGTGCATCTTCACCGGCAAACCCGATGGTCTTTTTGTATTTTGTGACTACCCAGTATGGTGTCCCTGAATCATCAATTTCAAAGGAATAATCGGTTAATCCCACATTCCAGTAACCATGGAAATACAGATAGCGTTCCAGGTTGTCAAAGAAGTATGCTTCCGACTGGTATTTGATATAAATTTTCTTTCCATTAATTTCCTGAACCAGTTTCACATCCCTTTCATTACAGGCGTTTACCATCACATAGCCATTTGTACCCTGCATGTTTTTCTGCCATTTGAAAAATCCGGAATGGAGTAGGGGTGCCACCCAATACAAATCGTTATTTACTTTTTGAATGTTAAATTCTCCCAGGGTGACCTGACTACCCAGTGCCGGCTGTGATCCCAGCACTTTATCGCCCAGCAATTGTGCCAATGATTGATCCACCACCCTGATCTTCTCAATGGAGATAGGTAACATATGATTTGACAGATTAGATTCAGTATCAATTTTTCCGATTAAATCCCGGTAATCATTCGTACGGAATAATGCCCAACTGGTCACTATTGGAACAATGGTCATATACACCAGGATGATGCCTATCAGGATCAAAAAGAATTTACCGGGTTTCTTGATCTTCAGGTTCTGAATCTCGGTTTGATCTCCCAGGGAGGCTAAACTGAACGGACTATTCAATACGACCCACAATCCTATTAATATCAGCAGGAAGACCGGGAAACCCAGGAACCCGAAATTAACTACCGGCATATAAAAATAGGCCACTACGAATCCCCCCAGAATGACTAATAAGAAACTTTTAACTTTACGCATAATGATTTGGTAATTTGTTGTTTTAGGATTGAATGAAGCATTTGAGCTGTAAAATTACAACCTTTTTTTAGTATTCAATTCTTTTCTGTAAAAAAATCTAAACCAATAAGGGAATCAATCATTTATCTGAAATGTTGTCTTGTTTAAATCACCAACACACACGACCCCGTCGCTATTCGCGACGGGGTCGGTAAGATAAAATCGTTTCACGGTTATTTTATTTTTTCCACCACAACAGCTGTTCCATATGCCAGTACTTCGGTAAGGCCACTGATGACATCGTTGGCATCATAGCGCATATTAATGATGGCATTACAACCCAAAGCCTGTCCGTGTGTCAACATTAACTGGTATGCCTCTTCACGGGCTCTTTCACACAATTCAGTATATATGGCACTTTTACCACCAAAAATAGTCATAAACCCTCCGGCAATGTTCCCTACGAGGCTTCTTGATCTCACTGTTATTCCACGAACCAGACCTAATTGCCGGATAACCCGGTAGCCTTCTAAGCAGCTACTGGTTGTTACTAATGTTGCTTCACCCATACGATAAAATGTTTTATGTTTATATTACTAATGAAATTAATCATTTTCTTTTCATGATGACAAACAGTGTCTGATTCTGATGATTGGTTATGCTGTGGTAGATAGAGTCTTTTATTTGTAAGATTTCAAATTGAGTACTGAATATCTCACCTATTTGTGATCTCGAAATGTGATGTGGGCCAACATCTGTAGTTGGATTCTTGTCACTAAAACACTTTAGAAACAACAACCCTTCTTTATTTAATAATTTCATCACCGCAGTCACATAAATATTACGTTTTAATGGATCGATTATGTGGAAACATCCCCGGTCAAAGATGTAATCAAATTGACTGTTTATCTTTGAATTCAGGATGTTATCCTCTATAAACAGTACATTGGTATCTAATTTACGGGCTTTTAGTATGGCTTGTGGTGAAATGTCCGATCCTGTAACTTTAAAACCGCTTTTCGAAAGTTCGATAGCTTGTGTTCCGGGTCCAGTGCCTAAATCAAGGAAAGAACCTGAATCAATATTTAACTCTTTCAATGCCTCATTCAAATCCGGATCCAGTTCGGGTAAATACCAGGGCATATCTTCCACATTCACTTCGGCATACAATTTATTCCAGTCAGGCAATGAATTGTCTGAGGTCCGATTGTTCTGTTCCATATTGTCGGAATCATTTTTCTTTTTCATTCTTTCCTGAAAAACTACCTTCATCGATCATACTCTCTTCCTCAATAGATGATCGGATCTTCTTCAATGGTGCCGGAATCACCGAACTCCGTTAATGATAATAGGTTTCCATCAGGATCCTTGAACCAGGCTACTTTTGTACCATCGGGAGATGTCCAGATACCTGAGCTATCCTGATTAATGATATTGTATCTTTCGAATATAACCCCCCTTCGGACCATAGATGCTATTACCGATGGCAGGTCGTCAACACCCCAGCCTAAAACCGTAAATGGGTGAGGGATAAAATGTTGTACTGTTGATATTCTCAACAGCGATCCGTTTGTTTCCAGATCCATTCCATAATAATCTTCCGATAATAAATTGAAACCCAGTAGATTTACATAGAATCTCCGGGCTCTGTCCGGGTCAACTGTAGGTATGAATGCTCTTAATTTTTGATCGCGCAGCATAAAGTTTCATTTTATTTAAATTGATAATGAAACAATCAATATCGGGTTTAAATAAAGGTTTAAACTCTGGTTTTTTATTGCTGATTTGATTGGC
>CAIYOZ010000304.1 GCA_903927945.1 uncultured Bacteroidales bacterium
ACAAAACCGAAATTGATGTAAACAAACCGAAATTTTATGTTTTAGACATGTTTCCCTCTCCTTCAGGAGCCGGATTGCATGTGGGTCATCCGCTGGGTTATATTGCTTCTGATATTTACAGCCGGTATAAGCGGTTGAAAGGATTTAATGTACTCCATCCCATGGGATATGATGCATTCGGTTTGCCTGCAGAACAATATGCCATCCAAACCGGTCAACATCCTGATGTTACTACGAAAAAGAACATAGCCCGTTACCGCGAGCAATTGGATAAAATCGGTTTTTGCTACGATTGGGACCGGGAAATACGCACCTGCGAGCCCGATTATTACAAATGGACCCAGTGGGCTTTTATTCAAATGTTCAATCATTATTTTAATACAAAGCTTCAAAAAGCACAACCTATAGAATTATTAATCAATTCATTTGAAACATCCGGAACCGAGGGTATCCAGGCATCATGTACTGAAGAATTACAATTCACTGCACCGGAATGGAAGTCTAAATCCGAAAAGGAACAACAGGAGACATTACTCAATTACCGCATAGCCTATCTGGCCGATTTAAAGGTAAACTGGTGTACAGCATTGGGAACAGTACTGGCAAATGACGAAGTGAGCGATGGACTATCGGTTCGTGGGGGATATCCGGTTGAACAGCGGGTCATGCGTCAGTGGAGTTTGAGGGTTTCAGCCTACGCTCAGCGCTTGCTGGATGGCCTTAATACACTTGAGTGGACTGATTCATTGACCGAGACGCAGAAAAACTGGATCGGACGAAGTGAAGGAGCTGAACTACGGTTTGACATTAAAGATCAGGATTACAATTTCGAAGTTTTTACAACGAGAGCCGATACAATCTTCGGGGTTACCTTTATGGTGCTTGCTCCGGAAAGCGAACTGGTAAAACAACTTACTATTCCTGATCAGGCTTTAGAAGTTGAAAATTACCTGGATGCTACAAAAAAGCGTACCGAACGTGAGCGCATTGCCGACAGGCGTGTGACAGGTGTTTTTTCAGGATCATATGCCATCAATCCGGTCAGTGGAACTGAAATCCCCGTTTGGATCAGTGATTATGTACTGGCTGGTTATGGGACAGGTGCCATCATGGCAGTTCCAGCACATGATAGTCGTGACTATGCATTTGCAAAGTATTTCAATTTGCCAATTATTCCCCTTATTGAAGGATGTGATGTCAGCGAAGAAAGCTTTGATGCCAAAGAAGGGATCATGATGAATTCAGGATTTTTAAACGGGTGGACGGTTAAGGAAGCAATTCAAAAAGCAAAAGACTATATCGCTGAGAAGCAACTAGGACGTTTAAAGGTAAATTTCAGGTTGCGTGATGCCATATTTAGCCGGCAACGGTATTGGGGAGAGCCTTTCCCTGTATATTACAAGGATGAAATGCCATACATGCTGGACGAAAGCAGATTGCCGCTTGAACTACCCGTGATTGACAAATTCCTGCCAACAGAAAAAGGAGAACCACCATTAGGCAGGGCAAAAGACTGGCACACAGAAGACAATTTTCCATTGGAATTGTGTACTATGCCGGGTTTTGCGGGATCATCGGCTTACTACCTGCGTTATATGGATCCACAAAACAAGACTGCATTGGTAAGTGCCGAGGCAAATCAGTATTGGCGGAACGTAGATCTATATATCGGAGGAACTGAACATGCCACAGGACACTTAATCTATAGCCGCTTTTGGAATAAATTTCTGTACGACCTTGGACTGGTTTGTGAGGATGAACCATTCAAAAAACTGATTAACCAGGGAATGATTCAGGGTCGGAGTAATTTTGTCTATCGAATCAAAGATTCAAATACATTTGTATCGTTGAACTTGAAAGATCAGTATGATACCACTCAGATTCATGTGGATGTAAATATTGTTTCAAATGATGTGCTGGATATTGAACGATTCAAAAATTGGAATCCCGAATATAAAAATGCTGAATTCATACTCGAAGATGGCAAGTACCATTGTGGTTGGGCAGTTGAAAAGATGTCGAAATCGATGTACAATGTAGTGAATCCGGATGATATTGTCGAAAAATATGGTGCCGACACATTACGACTGTATGAAATGTTCCTCGGTCCACTGGAACAATCGAAACCATGGGATACAAACGGAATAGACGGCGTACACCGATTTTTAAAGCGTCTCTGGAGTTTATTTTACAAAAACAATACATTGCTCGTCAATAATGAGAAACCTTCAGCAGAAGAATTGAAAGTGCTGCATAAGACTATTCGGAAAATCACCTTCGACATAGAGAACTTCTCATATAATACTTCCGTATCTGCTTTCATGATTTGTGTTAATGAGCTCTACACGTTGAAATGTACTAAAAAATCCATACTGGAACCGCTGGTTATTCTGTTAGCACCTTTTGCACCCCATGTGGCTGAAGAATTATACCGGGTGCTGGGCAACAATGAAACAGTTTGTGATGCAGCATTCCCGATATGCAATGAAGAGTATCTAAAAGAATCGATCGTAAAGTATCCGATTTCATTCAATGGTAAAGTTCGTTTCATGATTGATTTGCCAGCTGACATGAGCAAAGAAGAGGTTGAAAAAATAGCCATGGCAAACGATCAAACCGAAAAATTCCTTGAAGGAAAAGCTCCAAAGAAAATCATTGTGGTGTTGGGTAAAATTGTTAATATCGTTTTATAAAATGCGTTGAAAAATGAATTTGAAAACTATTACTAAAGGTACCTGGATTATTATCAGGGAATATATCTTTATTGCTTTTGGTTTATTCATGTACAGTGCCGCATGGAAAGGCTTCCTGCTTCCGCACTTAATAACAGGTGGAGGTGTAACAGGTATTGGTGCCATCGTATTCTATGCAACCGGGATCCCAATATTCGCAACTTATTTTGCCATTAATTTTGTCTTGCTGGTCATAGCCGTTCGAACTGTAGGGCTTGCCTTTAGTCTTCGAACAATTTATGGAGTAGGTATATTAACTTTGTTTTTCGCATTTCTACCGCAGGCAGTACCCGGTACATTTGTGGGTGCTGATGACAATTTTATGGCCTGTGTAATTGGCGGTTTACTTTCTGGCGCTGGTATTGGCATAGTATTTTTAGCTAATGGCAGTTCCGGTGGTACGGATATAATTGCTAAAGTGGTGAATAAGTACCGTAATATCACGTTGGGACGGGTACTGCTTTACTGCGATGTATTGATAATTTGTTCCTCTTATTTCTTCGATTTCGGAAGCCTGGAGAAAATTGTATATGGTTTAACTACTATGGCCATTGGAACTATTGCCGTGGATATGGTGATTAGTGGAGTTCGTCAATCGGTTCAGTTTTTTATCTTTTCGAAAGAATATGAACAAATCGCAACCCGAATAAATATGGAAGCTCACCGGGGAGTCACTATATTGGATGGCATGGGGTGGTACTCAAAAGAGCCCGTAAAAGTTGTCACCGTTATTGCCCGGAAGAATGAGTCAGTGAAGATATTCAGGATAGTAAAAGAAATTGATCCTAACGCTTTCATATCCCAATCCTCGGTCATAGGTGTTTATGGAAAAGGATTTGATGTGATAAAAGGGAAATAGTTTGAAGTTCCGTGTTCTGTGTTCCGAGTTCTGTATTCCGAGTTTTATGTTCAACCAACAATTAATCACCAATTAACTGATTAACTTAATCAACCAATTAACCAATTAACTCAACACATGGGAGATAATTTAAAGCAAAAGATGCTGGGTGCTTTAGCGTGGAGTTCGGTTGATCGATTCGGACAACAGGCTGTTCAGTTTTTTATAGGAATGATTCTGGCTCGCTTGCTCTCACCATCAGATTATACACTAATCGGACTGGTGATGGTATTTGTTTCTTTATCAACTACGCTTGTCGACAGTGGATTCGGACAAGCACTGGTACGCAAACCTGAAGCAACTGAAACGGATTTTAATAGTGTCTTTTATTTTAATATATTTATTTCTGTAATACTATACATTCTACTCTTTTTCCTGGCTCCAGTTATTGCCGTTTTCTTCAATCAACCAAAATTAGTCCTTGTAGCCAGGGTCATTTTTATTGGCATTTTAATGAATGCCCTTTATCTCATTCCTACCGTAAAAATGGTTAGAGCACTTGATTTTAAAAGCAGTGCGAAAGTAAATATTTTCTCTGTCGCATGCAGCGGTATTTTTGGAATAGTAATGGCATTTTATGGTTTTGGAGTATGGTCATTAGTGGCACAACAAGTATTATTTCAATTTTTCCGATTAATAAGCCTTACTTTTATTATTAAATGGAAACCCCAATTAATTTTTTCGTTTAGTGTCATCAAGAGTTTTTGGAGTTTCAGTGTTAATTTACTTGGGAC
>CAIYOZ010000305.1 GCA_903927945.1 uncultured Bacteroidales bacterium
ACCCCCAGCCCCTAAAGGGGAGTTAAGAGTGGTGGTTTGAGATTTAGTTCTAACTACCTCTTTCTCGTTCAAAAACACAGGCTCCTCTATGCCTTATTCCCTACCTAAATATCGTCCTTTTGACCCTGAAATTAAGACTATTAATGCATTTTGACACTAATTAAATTTAATAATTTTATGCTTTCATTCGAAAGTGAATAAAGTGCTTCACTAACAAATTGGTATGCTTTCAACAGTTTAAAATTTTCTGTAAATCCAGGTATCCCTGTTTGTTGTATAACCTTTATTCATAAGAGAGATGATTATTTGCAAAGTCCAACTTAGAATCACAAGACTCCATGATGACATACTCACCATTAAAAAGGGCAGTTCTTTAAAAGTCAATAAAACAAACGGATTAAAAAGGATCCTCATTTTAATAATGTTGATTGGAGTCTTAATAAACGCGAATGCCATCACCATCACCATTACATCGAATACAAATTGGAGCACAATAACCGGTGGTTCTGGTTCAAATGGTGTACCCTCAAGTAGTGATGCAATCATTGTAAATGGTGCCACTTTAATTATGGATATGACGGATGCCGTTTGTGCCTCAATAATTCTTGGATCAACAGCCAATGGGACTCTTAGTTTCGGTGCAAATGGCATCTTAACGATATCGGGAAGTATGACTTTAGGAAGTATAAGTTATACTGGATCCCTGGATATGTCAATCGGTGGCACGCTAAAAATATCCGGGAGTTTAACAGCTCCGAAATTAGGTAGCTGGAATGCGGGTACCGGAACGATAGAGTATAATGGAGCAAGTCAAACAATTTATAAAAATTCATACTATAATTTAACCCTTTCCGGTAGTAACATAAAGACCTTCCAAAAAGGAACAACAATAAACAAGGACTTTACATTGAGCGGAACAGTATCAACAATATTCGTTGAGAAAATATTAATAGGAGGAGACCTTTACATAGGATCAGGTACGACATTGGATTTATCAACCTATACAGCAAACAGAGAAACTACTGGAGGCACAATGACCGTCAACGGAACCTTATTATTGGGTGGAAATAATGGTGGTCAAACGGGAAGTAACTTTCCGACAAATTTTACTAATCTTAATTTAACTGGTGGAACTATAAATTACAACTATGCCGGTTCACAAACAGTATATGGAGTAATCTATAATAGTTTAATACTTTCAGGAGGTACTAAAACTTTACAATCAGCCACAACGAGTATTACGGGAAACTTAACTTTAAGTGATCATGCAACAATCACTACAGTAGCAGGATTAATAATTGAAGGAAACCTTAGCATTGGAAATACCTGTTCTTTCACAGCTGCAGGGTTTAATTTAACGATAAATGGAACAACGACGGTGGGTGGTGGTACATCAGGAGGCTTGACTTTTAATTCAACAACCGGCATCAAAATATTCAAAGGTCTCGTCACAATAAATAACAATGGTGGTTGGAATAATATCACTATTAATTCCCCGATAGAATTTCAGGGAGGAATCACTTCTTCTTCTGCATCGTTCAATGTAGGTTCTGGAAACCAATTATTCACAACAAACCCTCAGACAATAACCGGTACATTTACTATCGCTTACATGACAATACGAGGAGTAACATTAACTAATACCGGAACATTAAATACTGGAACTACATTAACCGGTTCCGGAGGTATTGTTCAAGCAGCCAATGCGAAATTAAATATCACTGGATTATCCGATAGCATTTTTTTAGTAGCTACAAATTCAGGAAATACAGTTAGTTTTTCAGGTCCAAATCAATACATTATTCCAGCTCACTATAATAATCTGACACTTTCGGGTTCTGCAACTAAGGCAATGATTGGTGCAATAGTTGTAAATGGTAATTTAACAGTAAACACCGGAATAACCTTAGATACATCAAATAAAAGTTTAAGTGGTAATCTTAAAAACAGCGGCACATTAACTTTTGGAAATTCATCTGTTTTTATTGTTGGATCTGTAGACCAGAGTATCGCTGGATTCAATACGGCAGGGCTTGTAACATTCACTAAAACTTCAGGAACAGCAACCCTCACCAGTATACTTAAAGCCGGGTCGATTACTATGAATTCGGGAGGGCTCGTAAATCTTGGATCGTTTACCCATACGGCCGGTTCATTGACTCTTGGTACGATAGGTCAAATTCCAGGTTCCTACGGAGGAACTGGTTCACCTGTAGGAACCATTATTAATCCTACTTATTTTGACGCAGCATCAGGAAAATTAATTGTATCGTGTATACCAGGTTTATGGACCGGAGTAACCAGTACCAATTGGAATACAGGTTCAAACTGGTGCGATGGTGTTGTACCCACTTCAGTTACCAATGTAGTAATCAATTCCGGGACTACAAATCAACCTGTTATTAATGCCACTGACGCATTTTGCAACGATATTACTATCAATTCAGGGACAACACTATCAATTACGGGGGCAAATAAATTGACTATTAGTGGAAATGCCATTAACAACGGATCTTTTACAGCTTCGGGCACAAGTACTGTAAATTACAATTCGCCCTCTGGTAATCAATCAGTTATGGGAGGCACGTATTACAATCTAACCTTGAGCAATATAAGTGGAGCAGAGGCTGCAGGTGGCACCTTAACTGTAAATGGTATGTTGACAACCACATCCGGTGGTACATTGGATATGGGAAGCAGTCACATTATAAATGGTCCCATGGCGAAAATTCTCAATAACGGTACCATCATCACATCGGTACCAACTTTGGTTAGTAGTGCTCCACTTCCACCTAATAAAAGCTGGGGTGGTGTGGTGAAATACAATGCAACAAATGGCGTTCAAACAGTGATGAGCGGCACCTATAGCATCCTGACACTTGGTAATATGAGTGGGACACAAACCGCCTCCGGAAATATAACTGCTTCCACCCTGAACATGACCGATCCTTCAGATGTGCTGGATATGTCCACCAATATCCTTTTGGTAACCTCTGTGAACAATTCGGGGACCATAAAAACTCAAAGCATTTCAACCCTGCCGTTATCTTCGAATATAACCTGGGGAGGTACTGTTGATTATTATGCGGCAACCGGGGGTCAAACGGTTATGGGTGGCACCTATAACAACCTTACCCTGAGCAATTCAGGTGGTGTTCAAAATGCAGGCAGTGATATAACCGCGAATGGAACCTTGACAACCACATCAGGTGGCACGTTGGATATGCACACGTTCCAATTATCAGGATCACCGGGTGCCATCAACAATCAAGGTACGATAGCCACTCAAAACACTTCCACCACCCCAATACCATCAGGTAAAACATGGAACGGAGAGATTGTATATAATGGCACTTCCCCGCAAACAGCAGCAACCGGTACTTATTCTGATTTGACCATTAACAATGCAACGGGAGTCTATTTAACCGACACCACGACTACCACAACTGTAGCGGGAAAACTCTGGATTAAAAGTGGAGCACGAATAGAAATCGGTACGAATACAGAATTGAAAGCAGATTCAATTAAAAACGATACAGGCACCTCAGGCATTCTGATCAAGGCAGGAAACAATGTTCCAAACGGTACGTTGACTTTCACAGGTACAGCTCCGTTAGCCTCAGTTGAAATGTATTCCAAAGCCTCCTGGGACCTAGCTGATACTATCGTAAACAACCGGTATAAATGGCAATACTTCGGGATCCCTGTTCAGACAGTCGCGGCGAATCCAACTTTCAACGGGTCGTATGTCAGGCAATGGTTGGAAGCAGGTACATCCTCTTCCAGCCACTGGCTTCAACTGAGCGATAATTCTGTCCTGAATTCTTTCCAGGGATATGAGCTCTGCCAGGAATTCCCTAAAACCCTTGTTTTTAAAGGTCAACTCGAGAACCGGGATTTTACTCTTCCGCTTTCAGTTACCGATGGTGCCACATACGCAGGCCAGCATATCTTTGCAAACTCCTATACGGCAGCCATTGATATCGGTCAATTAGATTTTGGAGATCATACGGAACACACTGTTTATTTGTACAATACCGGTTCATACTATCAATGGTCAGCCAATAAAGGTGATAGCATAATTGGTTCTTCACCGGGCCAATACCTTGCCATACCCCAAATACCATCGGGTGAAAACGGTTTGCCCCGCCAAATTCCCTCCATGCAGGCCATGCTGGTGAAGGCATTGGACAACTCTGATAAAGCCACCTTTGGGATGCGTTATCAGGCAGTCACTACCAAAAACACCGAAAAGCAACGGGTGAAGGCATTGAATCAACCGAAATCATCAGATAAAGTATGCACGGTGATTGATGTCAGAGGTACCCATTATTCCGATCGGATGTGGATCTTTACCGATCCCACGTGCAGCCATCAGTTCAATAATGGATGGGATGGTGCAAAACTCCTTGGATCGGCCCTTTCTCCCCAACTGTACGCCATAGAGTCCGATGGGAATTATCAGGTGGATGCTGTGGATGATATGAACAATACAAACATAGGATTCCTGTCCGGTCAGGATGTCAACTATACCTTCACGTTCACCAACTCGAATTTAGAAAGCAAATACGCTGGATTATACCTAAGGGATAATGTTGAAAATAAGACAGTGGATATCACCGAGAGTGGTTCTACCTATTCTTTTCAAACCGGTTCAACTTTTAGGTCAGTAAATCGCTTCAGCATTATCACACGTCCTTTCGAACAGGACGGTCCCGATAATAATTCTGAACTAAAGATGTTCAGCAGCAAAAGTACCATCCTGTTACAAAATTTAAGCAGCCTGACCGGAGACCTCGTGATTTATGATATTGCAGGGCATTATTTGAAAAAACTATCATTCCCCCGAGGTGGTATCACAGCTGTCACAGGCATGATACCCGGGGCGTATATTGCCCGGGCGGTAACCGGCAAGGAAGGCATCACAAAAAGGCTTATTGTCCAGTAGTTGAAAAAGGTTGTGGATAACGTGGGATTAATGATCCTGTCCGGATTGTGTTCTGCAATACTAAAAGAGAATCTTTTTTCAGAAATTAATTCTGATTCTTTCATCCTCAAAAGCACATAGCATTTCCAATTTATTAACTCTTTTATAAAAAAGGTATTTTCAACACTTATTAAATTCATTGATTTATCTCAAAAAATGCATATTCATCTAATTATGTGCCATTTATAAGAACACACCTCCACTTTCATCTGAAATACACTCTTATTTTTGCATAATTATCAAAATTAATTACAGGAATTAATTTTACAAGATTCGTAATTTTGTTTAATCTAGCCATCAAACCTTTAAAATTAATGGGGTTTTTAGGGCCTTTAAATCGAAAATAATGTCAAAT
>CAIYOZ010000306.1 GCA_903927945.1 uncultured Bacteroidales bacterium
CCGGCGATGAGGTGATCACGACTTCATTTACCTTTATTGCCACTGTCGAAGTCATTGCCTTACTCAGACTGAAACCTGTCCTGACAGATGTTGACCCCAATACATTCAATATCAGCATTGAATCGATTAAAAAAGCCATCACTCCAAAAACAAAAGCAATTGTACCTGTACATATTTTCGGGCAATGCTGCGATATGGATGCCATTCAGCAAATTGCTGATGAACATGGGCTCTATATTATCGAAGATGCATGCCAGGCAATTGGTTCCGATTATACCGGTAAAGACGGAAGAAAGAAAAAAGCAGGAACGATAGGAAATGTGGGATGTACATCATTTTTTCCTTCGAAAAACCTGGGATGTTATGGTGACGGAGGTGCTATATTTACCAACGACGATGCCTTGGCAAAAACATTGAGAAGCATTGTAAATCACGGTATGGCAGTGCGTTACCACCACGATACAATCGGAGTTAACTCCCGTCTTGACTCGCTTCAGGCAGCTATTCTCGAAATCAAGTTAAAGTACCTGGATCAATATATTGCAAGCCGCATTAATGCCGCTGATTACTATGATGAAGCCTTTAAAAATCAGCCAAAGTTAAAAACTCCATACAGGGAACCACACACCCGGCATGTTTTCCACCAGTACACCTTAGTGACCCATGGAATTGACCGCGATAAAATGCAGGAGTACCTGCAAAGCAAAGATATCCCGGCAATGATTTATTATCCGGTTCCCATGCATTTGCAAAAAGCCTATGTTGATCCCCGCTACAAGCCAGGTGATTTCCCTGTTACAGAGGAGTTAAGCAGAACAGTGATCTCCCTGCCCATGCATACTGAGCTGGATAGCGAGCAGCTGGAATATATAAGCGGTCATGTATTAAATTTTATCCAATCATAATATGATTTTTTTCCATCATGAAACTGCTATAATTGATGAAGGTTGCCAGATTGGTGAAGGAACCCGGATCTGGCATTTTTCTCACATTATGAGCGGTTGTGTTATTGGAGAGAAATGCAACATCGGGCAAAACGTTGTTGTATCCCCCGATGTTGTTTTAGGCAACAATGTCAAGGTCCAGAATAATGTATCCATTTATACCGGCGTGATTTGCGAAGACGATGTTTTTTTAGGGCCATCAATGGTTTTCACCAACGTTTTCAACCCGCGTAGTGCTATAAACAGGAAAGACCAGTACAGTAAGACCATTGTCAGGAAAGGAGCTACAATCGGAGCTAACGCAACTATTGTCTGCGGCCATGAGATCGGAGAATATGCATTCATTGGCGCCGGCAGTGTAGTAATTAAAGACGTCAAAGCTTTTGCCCTTGTTGTTGGAAATCCCTCACGCCAGACAGGCTGGATGAGCCGATATGGACATAAACTTCATTTCGACAATGATGGGATTGCTATTTGTCCCGAAAGCAAAGAAAAATATTGTCTGAAAAATAATATGGTCACTCTTTTGGAAAAATAAACTATTGTTCTTTAACAGTTTGTCAATTAGACAACTCAACATCAATAATGAATACTCTATGGATATTTACGAGAAACTAATTTCTAATAAGACCAGGCTGTCAGTAATTGGATTAGGATATGTAGGACTTCCTATAGCTCTTGAATTTGCGAGAAGAATAGCTGTTACCGGTTTTGATATTAAGGAAGACAGGATCCAAATGATGAAAAACCGCATGGATCCGAGTGAAGAGTTAGAATCCAGTGCCTTTGACGGTTGTAATATTGAGTTTACATCAAACCCGGAAGATCTTAAAAAAGCCACGTTTCATATCATTGCAGTTCCCACACCTATTGATTCACACAACCTCCCTGACCTTTCACCCCTGCTCAGCGCCACAAGAACAGTAGGAAAGATTTTAAAAAAAGGAGATTATGTGGTTTATGAGTCAACGGTTTATCCCGGTGCAACGGAAGAAGACTGTGTGCCCATACTGGAAAATCTCTCGGGGCTAAAATATATAGAAGACTTTAAAGTTGGTTTTTCGCCGGAAAGAATAAACCCCGGAGATAAAGAACACACTATCACTACTATACTGAAAATTGTTTCAGGCTGCGATAATGAATCTCTTGATATTATAGGTAAAGTTTATGAGATTGTTGTTAAGGGTGGTATATTTAAAGCTTCTACCATAAAAGTTGCTGAAGCAGCCAAGATCATTGAAAACACCCAGCGGGATGTCAACATCGCACTTATGAATGAATTATCTATCATATTCAATCGTATGGGCATCAATACTTATGAAGTTCTTGAAGCCGCCGGAACCAAATGGAATTTCCTTAAATTTTACCCCGGTCTTGTTGGTGGTCACTGTATTGGTGTTGATCCATATTACCTTACTTATAAGGCCAAGGAATTCAGGTATCATGCACAGGTCATCAATTCAGGAAGGTTTGTCAATGATTCGATGGGATACTATGTTGCAAAACAGACCGTTAAAAAAATCATTGCCGGCGGCAAGAATGTTTTAGATTCCCGCATCCTGTTAATGGGTGTGACCTTTAAAGAAGATGTAAGCGATATCCGGAATTCGAGAGTGGCTGATGTGGTTAATGAGCTTAAAACATACGGGATAAAAAAAGTGGATGTGGTTGATCCTCTTGCATCTGCCCATGAAGTAAAACTCGAATACGGATTCGAAATGGTTGAAAAGCCTGAAGGAGTTTACGATGCTGTAATCGTGGCGGTCAGCCATAAAGAATATCTGGATCTGAATGAAACATATTTTAAAACTCTTCTCGCTCAGGACGGTATATTAATAGATATCAAGGGAATATACCGCAAAAAAATAACACAGCTGAAATATTGGAGTTTATAATGCATAAACCGTGAAAATTCTTGTCACAGGCGGAACGGGTTATATTGGTTCTCACACAGTTGTTGAACTACAGCAATCCGGTTATGAAGTTATCATTATCGACAATCTGTCAAATTCTTCTGTTGAGGTAGTTGATCAGATTGCAAAAATAACCGGTACAAGGCCCGGCTTTGAAAAGACAGATCTGAGTAATGCAGATGAAACTGCCTCTTTTTTCAGAAAACATGGTGACATCAGCGCCGTGATTCACTTTGCAGCATTTAAGGCAGTAGGTGAGTCCGTTCTTGAACCATTGAAATATTACAGCAACAACATCATGTCGCTTGTTCATATATTGACAGCGATGCAAAAACATGGCATTCTGCATTTGGTTTTTTCATCTTCCTGTACCGTTTACGGTCAGCCTGATGTGTTACCTGTAACTGAGGATGCCCCGGTTAAAGAAGCTCTGTCACCCTACGGTTACACGAAGCAGGTTTGTGAAAGAATAATTCAGGATACATCTCCGGTATCTGGTACCCAGGCGATTATGCTCCGGTATTTTAACCCGATCGGAGCCCATGATTCGGCGCTTATCGGTGAACTTCCCCTCGGCGTACCCAATAACCTGATGCCATATATCACCCAGACAGCTGTGGGTAAACGCAAATGCATGGATGTTTTCGGTGGAGATTATAACACACCCGATGGCACTGCCATTCGTGATTATATCCATGTTGTTGACCTGGCAAAAGCGCATGTAATTGCTCTCCGTTATTTATCCGGTCAGAAAAACAAAGAAGCTGTCGAAATTTTCAACCTTGGCACGGGTAAAGGATATAGCGTACTCGAAGTCATCCGTTCTTTTGAAAAAATGTCAGGGATTTCTCTTCGTTACCAGATTACCAGGCGCCGGCCCGGTGATATTGAAAAAGTCTGGGCCGATACCTCACTCGCCAACAATGTATTGAACTGGAAAGCAGAAAGAGACATGGATGACATGACTTCATCTGCCTGGAAATGGGAACTGGAGCTTAAGAAAAACATATAAACTGCAGAAAATGATATACCAAAAGAAAATACTTATTACCGGCGGAGCCGGCTTTATTGGCTCTCATGTAGTAAAACTTTTTGTAAATAAATATCCTGATTATAAGATAGTTAATCTGGACAAACTAACCTATGCCGGCAACCTGACAAACCTCACTGAAATTGAAAGCTGTTCCAATTATGAATTTATAAAAGCTGATATCGTTGATGAAAAAAACATTAATGAACTATTTGAACATTATAATTTCGATGGGGTGATCCACCTAGCGGCAGAGTCGCATGTAGACCGTTCTATTTCCAATCCCAATGAGTTTATCTTCACCA
>CAIYOZ010000307.1 GCA_903927945.1 uncultured Bacteroidales bacterium
AGGCAAAATCCACCGAATATGACACGCTCGGTAACGCCAAGGTCAAGTGGTCGGCAGGTTTAAACCTTAAAATCTGGCATTTTGACATTTATGACCCGTCGTGGATGGCGGGGCGATGCAGTCTTCGTGCCATGGGGGAATATTCGCAATACCAGTCAGGCAACAGCGATACTACCCGGTTAAAATGGCAGGATATGTATGCTTCGGTGACGCTCAATTATGAAGTTTTTGTATCGCGTATGGATGATACCGACGCATATCCGTATAGTCTTTTATTATACGTTGGTCCGGCCTTTTCCAAGGTGGATGGCAAGCGGGAAACAGCTACGCAAAATTATGATTTCAGTGAAGTACACAATGTAGGCATTGCGGCTGGCGCGGATTTGTTTGTCTCGCACAATCTATCCATAGGTGGTCAACTGCAATATTTCTTTGATGAGCCTACATTGAGCGCCAGTGTGATGTACAATTTCTGATGTAGTTGCAGGTCCCTGCACCCAAAGCAAGCATAGCCCATATGTTTCACAGTGCCTTTGCAAAGGCAAAAGCAACAGACAAGTCGCGTCGCATAATATATCTTATGTCTACTAATGTACATAGCCCGGCACAGGCAATCAGGATATGTCTTTTTCAGGAATTCCAGTGTTTCTTTTGCAAGATGCAACCCAACGCACCAGCAATCCTTGTTATGAAGACACTCAAACACTTTACCGCATTCAGGACATTTCTTTTTCTTTACCTCCATCAGTCTAAACTGTTTTTGTTATGCTTACACTATGAACTTTCCCACCCACAGGAGGATTCAACTTTGCGACCCTGATTTTTATCTGTTCTATCTTCGGGTAATGACTTTTAACGGCCTTTAAAATACGCCCTGCAACATGCTCCAGCAATTTCGACTTTTTATCAAATTCTGTTTTAACAATTGCATAAACAGCCTGATAATCAATCGTTTTATTTAGATCATCCGAATTTTCTGCTTCCGTTGTATCAAACTCCATATACAGATCGACACAAAAATGAGTACCAACGACCTGTTCTTCTTTAAAACAGCCATGATAGGCATAAAATTCCATTCCTTCTATTGCAATCTGAGTCATAAAAACAGTCATTTTGTTATGTGTTTTTCTTTTTACCTGTTCTTGGAAAATGTTGTTTCAGATCATTGATAACCTCTTCCATGACTTTATTATCGGTCTTGGCTATCATTCTGTAATTCATATACAGCAGGCGAGAGGTCTCATACAGCTCCTGATATAATAAATGTGTTGTGTCATTAATGGCTTCATAGATCTCACCTGCTTTATCCGTCAGCATCTTCATTCTTTCAGCAGTTTCCAGCTTGTTTTCCAAATCATTGATATCAATAAATTTAGGATTGTGATACGAATTTGTTTTCGCATAATGGACGGTTTTCCTGATGTAGGTAAACTGATTTTCGCCTTTTCTGTAAAGTTTTTTCCTTTCTTCAGGCGTAAGTGTGATTAAAAACGGCAGTTGGCTTTTTACCTGGTTAAGCACACCGAATAAATAGTGCAATTTGGCTTCGTTCATTGAAGCATCTATTTTTTCGATCATGATAATTTTATAAAATTTTTATAAAGTTTTGTTAAACCTTTATAAACTCTGTACGCCACGGCCCTGCCC
>CAIYOZ010000308.1 GCA_903927945.1 uncultured Bacteroidales bacterium
AAGCCTACATAATTTCGTTAGGCGGGAAAGATGTTGCGGCAAAAAAAATGAAATCGACTAATATCTGGAGTTCTGGCTCGAATGGAACAAATAGCAGTGGATTTAACTGCCTTCCAAGTGGTTCGAGGTCTTCTCAAGGTGAATTTAAAGGTTGGGGGGACTTTGCATCTCTTTGGAGCGCGACTGCACAAAATGAGAAGAATGCATATATTCGAAGCCTGGGAACACTATATGAACATATAGGATTGGGTGAGAAAGAAAAAGGGGCAGGGGCATCAGTTCGTTGTATTATCGATTCAAATGTCAGTGAAACCCAACCTCAGTCAGCGAAAGATACGAAAATAGATAAATCATCAACCCAAGACAACATTTTTGGAACCTTGGTAGATACACGTGATGGACATAAATATAGGACGGTTAAAATCGGTTCACAAACCTGGATGGCAGAAAATTTAGCCTGGTTACCGTCTATTAATCCGATAAAGAACACGTCCGATAATTCTCCTGAGTATTATGTTTATGATTACCAAGGAACAAATATTAAGGAGGCAACGGCAACTGCAAATTTTGGAATATATGGGGTTTTATACTCTTGGGCTGCTGCAAAAATTTCTTGCCCTTCAGGCTTTCATCTTCCAAGTGAGTCGGAATGGTCAACTCTGGCATTAGTCATTAATAAAGACCTAAAAAGAAGTTGGATAGAGCCAAGTTCCCCTTATTGGATTAAAAAATTGAATGTTACGATAAAATCCAGTGGATTTAGTGTATTGCCAGGAGGGTTATATTCTGGTGGTTCTTTTAGAACCCTTGGTTATATGGGCCTTTTTTGGACATCAACAATTGGAGAACCATCAAAAGCAGCTTGTATCCAGTTTAATGATGAGAAAGGTTTTGGCAGCGATGGTTGGGAAATGCTAAAGGCCTTATCGGTTCGTTGCGTTAAAGATTAGAATATCCTTTAATAATTCAAATAACAAAAACTATGAAACGCTTACTTTTCTTTTTTTTCGCTATTTGTATCCCGATATTTCCATTATTGGGGCAGTCAGATCAGAATTCTACTAATGGCAGTTTCACCGATTCCCGCGACAGTCATGTTTACAAAACAGTTCAAATTGGAACACAAGTCTGGATGGCTGAAAATCTAGCATTTTTGCCGAAAGTCAGTCCAGCTATGGATCATGGAGGTGCTGGCGATAAAGACTATTCGATTTATTACGTTTACGATTATGATTTTCAGGATTTTGTTAAGCCTACGACAGATGTTAAAGGAGCTAAATCATCAGAAAAATTTATAAAATATGGAGTCCTGTACAACTGGGCGGCAGCAAATAGTTCATGCCCGTCAGGTTGGCACCTCCCAAATGATAAAGAGTGGCAACAGCTAGAACAATATTTAGGTTTGGGTAACGATGAAATCAATAATATGGCGAAATGGCGTGAGTCTGGCGAAGTCGGGGCAAAGTTAAAATCCGTTTCGGGTTGGGGAGCTGAAGGTAAAGGGACTGATAAAGTGGGTTTTAAAGCTTTACCAGGTGGGATTTATTGGCCAATGAGCAGCCCTATGTTTGATAAGTTGGGCGAG
>CAIYOZ010000309.1 GCA_903927945.1 uncultured Bacteroidales bacterium
CATCCCAAACCAGAATAAACCGATGATCATTATATCAGAATTTTTAATAGATAATAATCCCATTACTTCCAAATCATTAGGTTCTCCTCTTAAAGACCCGATTTATATCACTTCCAATATTACACTTAAACATAATCAAGCTAATTTCGGTTTTGAATTTTCAACAACTAATTTTCTGACTCCGGAAAAAACGAGATTTAAATATCGATTAAAAGGATATGATAATCAATGGATTGAGGTCGACGCTACACGTAGATATGCATCTTATACAAAAGTACCTACCGGAAAATACACTTTTGAATTATTGTCGACAAACAATGATGGTGTATGGAGCAATTCTAAAAAATTCATTATAATCACGATTTTACCAGCGACTTGGGCAACATGGTGGGCTTTTCTTCTTTATGCTATGACTCTTGCAACCATTATTTATTTTATTCTTCATTATTATTTAAGTCAGAAAAGGCTCGCCTTGGAACTGTACCTGGAAACTAAAGAAAAGACACGTCAGGAAGAAAATCATCAATTACAATTGCAGATATTTACCAATATCTCTCACGATTTTAAAACTCCTCTTTCGCTTATTTTGGGCACATTGGAAAGGCTTAAACAAGAATCGGCTCCAATTTCTGAAAGATATTTAGCAAGTTTAAGCAATAATGCAAAACGATTGCTAAATCTTATAAATGAGCTCATGGATTTTCGTTCGGTCGAAAATGGCAAAATGAATTTAAATATTTCGTTGGGTGATATAAATGAATTTGTATCTAATCAGGTTTCTGATTTTAAAGAACTTGTTCATCAACGAAAAATTGATTTTCAGTTAATTTTAGATCCGGCGTTAAATAATCCTGTCTATTTTGACAGCAAAGTGGTTGAAAAAATCATTATGAATCTATTGAATAATGCATTCAAATACACCAATAATGGAATTGTTACGGTAGAAACTCTGGCAGATAGTTCAAATTTCAATTCAATTTACCAGAATAATTATGTTGTGAGTGAAAATGGAAACGATTCACCCATGTTTGGCATTATTGTCCGGGATACTGGAATCGGAATATCTGAAAAATCCATTGGAAAAGTTTTTGATCGGTTTTATATGGTTAATGATCCACAAGGAGAAAAACATTTAGGATCGGGAATTGGACTAGCACTGGTAAAAAGCCTGATAGTATTGCACAAAGGGAGTATTTCAATTCGAAGCGAAAGAGGGATTGGAACAGATATACTCATAACATTTCCTGTTTCGAAACATAAATATCTTGATTCAAAACTTGTTAATATTAACGAATATAAAACTCCATTTATAGAAAAAGATAGTTATCAGATAGCAGAAATGACTACAAAAGAGTCGCAATCCGATAAAAACTCAGAAGAATATTTACTGCGTGAGACTAAGCGGATTTTGCTGGTAGAAGACAATGCTGAATTTCGCACCCTTATTTCTGAGACATTATCTTCACAATATGACATTTGCGAAGCCAGTAACGGTATTATCGCAACTAATCTTATGGAAGAAAATGAGGTTGATTTAATTATTAGTGATCTTATGATGCCGGAAAAAGATGGTATTACATTCTGTCGTGAAGTAAAAGATGATATTTCAACTTCGCATATTCCATTTATTATGATGACCGCAAAAAGCGGATTGGAAAACCGTATTGAGGGAGTTAACTCAGGGGCAGATGCCTATTTGGAAAAGCCTGTCAATCTAAATTTATTAACACTTACGATCCAGAATTTATTCAAGCAACAGAACAGAGTAAAGGAATTTTACGCAAAAAACTTTTTTTCTGATAGCAGCGAATTAAAAACAAACCAAAAAGACAATGATTTTATGAAGCTTTTGGTAAAAGTGATCGATGAAAAAATTGATCAACCTGAAATGGACATTAATTATCTGACTACTAAAATGTCAATGAGTAGGACCAAACTTTATGCTAAAGTTAAATCATTAACCGATAAATCCATCGTTGAATTCGTTCGGCATTATCGAATGCGAAAGGCAGCCAGATTATTAGTTGAAGAAAACATGCCCATTCGGGATGTAATGGATCAAGTTGGTATTGATACTCAATCCTATTTTACGCGTGTATTTAAGCAAGAATTCGGAGAAACTCCAACTACTTTTGTGGCGAACGCAAAAAAAAATACATAAACAAAAATAACACTCTTTTATTCGTGGAAACCAAGCAATATTCTTTTAATACAAATCATATTATTTAATTCAATGAAAAAAACTATTATTTTTTTACTCACAACATTATTTGTTGCATTTCATATCAATGCTCAAACAAGTCATCTGATAGACAAAGACGTTTCTATTTTTTATCCATCACATTATGATATAAAAAAAAATCAACCATCATTTGCATTGCTAAAAGAACCAAAATCAATTGGGAGTGTGCCAATAAACTGGAAAATGAAACCACATTTTTATTCTAAAGCTGGCAAAATAGTTGCCAGCTTGCCTTTTGAAAGAGGAACAAATTTATATGGAACAGGTGAAAATACCGGTACATTGGTTCGAAATGGCAAAAAAGTAACACTTTGGAATACTGATACACCCAGTTATACAAGAGACAGCGGGAAACGGCTTTATCAAAGTCATCCATGGGTATTGGGCGTTAATAAAGATGGCACTGCCTTTGGCATTATTGCAGATAATACCTGGAAACAAGATATCGATTTATCGGATAGTATCCGTTTTATTTCAGATGGTCCGGCATTTCGTGTGGTTGTTATTTTAGGAAATACGCCACAAGAAGTTGTTAAAGAATTATCCAATCTGGTTGGGAGAATGGAAATGCCTCCACTCTGGGCAATAGGTTATCAGCAATGTCGATGGTCCTATTCACCTGACACTCGCATTAAAAGTATTGTTGACACGTTTCGTCTGAAAAAATTACCCTGCGACGTAATTTGGATGGATATTGACTATATGGAGAAATTTAAAATTTTTACATTTGATAAAACAAATATCCCCAATCCGAAGGAAGTTAATAACTACCTTCACCAAAAAGGCTTCCACTCAATATGGATGATTGATCCAGGCGTTTCGGCCACAAGAGGATATTCTGTATATAACGAAGGACGCAAAGGAAAGAATTGGGTTCAGACAGTCGATTACAAAGAATATAATGGCAGGGTATGGCCAGGGGCTTGTGCTTTTCCGGACTTCACTCGCCCCGAAACCCGTATATGGTGGAGCGGTTTATACAAAGATTTTATGGCAACAGGGGTTGATGGTGTATGGAATGATATGAACGAACCGTCAGTATTTGATGGACCGGATAAAACAATGCCGGAAAACAACTGGCATCGAGGAGGTGGCGATTTACAGCCCGACATTCACCTTCGGTATCATAATGTATATGGAATGCTTATGGCTAAAGCCACTCAAGAAGGAATTCTGAAATCAAATCCAAATAAAAGACCTTTTGTTCTTACCCGTGCAGGATATTTGGGGAGCAACCGATATGCTGCTTCATGGACAGGCGACAACGCAGGAACGGTAGAGCATATGAAATTATCAATCCCGATGTCTTTAAATCTCGGTCTTTCTGGTCAACCGTTTAACGGACCCGATTTGGGTGGTTTTAATGGCAATACCTCCGCTGATCTATTCGGGCAATGGATTGCAATGGATGCTTTTTTCCCATTTATGAGAGGACACGCTTGCAAAGGAACAAACAACAAAGAACCATGGGCTTTTGGTCCAGAAATTGAAAACGTATCCCGTACGGCTCTTAACAGAAGGTATCGTTTACTACCCTATTTTTATAGTTTATTTCATGAAGCAGCCGAAACAGGTTTGCCGATTATGCGTCCTGTGTTCTTTGCTGACCCCAAAGACACGACTTTGCGAAAAGAAGAACAAGTATTCTTATTAGGTAATGATATTCTGATTATACCTAAATGGGCTATAAATCCAGCAATTCCTAAAGGAATATGGAGAACAGTTTCTATTGCCGGAGAAAACAGTACTATCGACAAATATCAGGCAGATGTAAAGATTAAAGGTGGTGTCATTATTCCATTGGGAAAAATCATTGAAAACACCAATCAATATAGTCTCGATACTTTGACTTTATTGGTTTCGCTTGATGAAAACAACAAGGCAAGTGGAATCGTATATGAAGATGCCGGAGATGGTTTTCAGTATAAAAAAGGAGAATATCTAATCTCTAAATTCGAGGCTAAACAAACAGGGTCGACGCTTAAAGTGATGATTAGTCATTCAAAAGGTAATTTGAAACGACCAGATCGAAAATACAAAGTATGTGTTGTAACAGATAAAACACAAATTGAAAGTGATTGGTCAAAAGGCAATATTATTTATATTAAGTTTTAATAATATGAAACATACAGGTCAAATTGGGAATTAATGGGTCAAAATGCAGATATAATATACAAAAATAAACGATCTCGTTTGCTATTATTTCTTATAATTGTTCAACAATCAATTTGACCTATAAGTTCCTTACTAATTCATTTTATCAGAGCAAATTAATTATTTTTTTTTCAATTAAAGCCCATAAAAGCAGATCCTGATTCTGCATTATGGGCTTTTTGATTCGAAAATATTTGCAAAGCTTAAGGTTACTATTATTTATTTTGAGGACTTGCTTAAATCAATTAAAGGTCGGTTGGGATAAAGCACCGAATGCACTTTTTCGACTACGACTGTTTGAGGAAGTTTAAAACCGGCAGTGAGTCGGATATCTTTAGAAGAAGCACCGACACGCACTTCATAATCGCCCTTTTCGGCTACCCACGAAGAGATATTCGTCCAGAATGATGCTAATGAACGGGCATCAAGTGTAAAGCTCAATTCCTGGCTTTCACCCGACTTTAGTAAACGTGTCTTAGCAAAACCTTTTAATTCCTGTAACGGCTTTTCTATTTCAACATTTGGCGCATGGAGGTATAGTTGTACAGTCTCTTTTCCTTCTTTTTTGCCGGTATTCTTCACGGTTACTTTTACTGTCAGTTCATTGTTGAATTCCTTGCTGTTTACCTGGATATCAGAATATTTAAACTGAGAGTAGGATAAACCGTAACCAAACTCATAAGCAGTAGGCACTTTAAAAGTGTCGTAATATCGATACCCTACATAAATGCCTTCGTTGTAAAAAGCATTGACAGGATCATTTGCAGGTTCGCCCGGAAAAGTTGTTGCTGAAGGAACGTCGGTATAAGTCATGGGAAAACTGACCGCTAATTTTCCGGAAGGATTTACATTACCTTTCAGAATATCGACAATAGCATTGGCACCTTCCTGACCTGTCTGCCACGCCAACAGAATAGCATCAGGATCATCGCGCCAATCAGCGGTATTGATGACTCCGCCAATATTAAGAACGACCACTACTTTCTTATGAGCAGCATGAAATGCTTGAGATACATGATGTATCAATTCTTTTTCGGTATTCGACAATGAAAAATTAGCAACTGTTCGATCGTTATATTCACCGGCATTTCGTCCAATGGTAATAATTCCCAAATCAGCAGGTTGTACCTGAGTCTTTATCTGCTCGTTGGACAAGGGCAGTTCTTCATGAAAATCGACAATGAATTTTTGTTTATTTTCGGTTGCCGTTTTAGTTACCGTATCAATAAATTGCTGATAAATAGTGCGTAAAGGTTTAACTGCCTGGAAGCCATTCTTTTCTAAACTCTCGTAAATGGTGGCTGCCGATTTGTAATTCACCTCTCCACTTCCAGTTCCTCCGGCAATAAAACGATAGGAGGTCTTTCCAAACAATGCAATCCGTTTGACATTGTTGAATGGCAAGGTGTTTTTATCATTCTTGAGCAATACCATTCCTTCGCTAGCTGCATTGCGCGAAAGTAGTGCATGTGATACCAGGTCGGGGTTGTTAGAGAACGGGTATCCTTTAAAACGCCTTGTTTTAGTAATGAACGTCAAGACACGTACAAGATTCTGGTCAAGTACCTTTTCCTCTATAACTTTGTTCTTAATCGCTTTAATTAATTCTTCACGTTGGGCACAACCGGGCATCAACAAGTCGTTTCCGGCATTCATTTGAGCCACAGCGTCCCTGCCTCCAAACCAGTCTGACATCACCAGTCCACTGAATTTCCATTCATCCCGAAGGATTGTATTGATCAGATCGTAACTCTCGGAAGTATAGACTCCATTTAAACGATTGTAAGAGCTCATAACAGTCCAGGGGTGCGATTCCTTCACCACTAGTTCAAACCCTCTTAAATAGATCTCCCGTAAAGCCCGTTGGCTAACAATGGCGTTGATGGTAGCCCGGTTTGTTTCGATATTGTTGACGGCAAAATGTTTCAGAGAAGTGGCCACGTCATTTGACTGAATTCCCCGAACCATGGCGGCTGCTAATTTACCTGTCAGAAACGGATCCTCCGAATAATACTCAAAATTACGACCGCAAAGTGGATTACGCTGGATATTTATGGCAGGAGCCAATAACACATCCGAACCATATTCAAGTACTTCATTACCCATAGCTGTTCCAACGTTTTGAATCAACCCGGCGTTCCAGGTAGAAGCCAAGGCAATGGCAGTCGGGAAAGCTGTACAATATCGGGTAAAATTACATCCTACTGGTTGAGGGTCTATTTTCAGTCCGGCAGGACCATCCGTTAATACAGTGGCAGTAATTCCGAGCCGGAGAATTGCACCGGTGCGGCTGGCTTCCCCGTCGATGAGTACTGTTTTTTCACCGGTTTCCGGATTCTTCCAACCGGGTTCTCCAATTCCCATTAAGAGATATACTTTTTCCTCCAGAGTCATGGCGGCAATCACGTCTTCGATGTTATCTTTTCCAAGCTGTGGGATATGTACTTTATTTACAGCAATTGACACACATGAAAAAAATAATAAAATGCTAAATACTAGTGATTTATTCATAGTTTGTTGTTTAATTCGAAGATAAATAGTTCATTTCACATTTAATTGACTATACCACTATTCTTCATCCAAAGAAATAAAGGTTGCATCCATTCTTCAATTGGTAATTTTAGTACAAATCCGTGGTTCCCATTTGGGTAAAGATGCATTTCTGCCGGAACTTTATTCCGAATCAATTCCTGATAGAAAAGAATGCTATTATCCACAGGTACTACAGTATCATCTCCGGCATGAGTTAACCAAGTGGGCGGAGTATTTGCAGTAACATGCAACTCATTGGAAAAAAGCAATATCTGTTTATTGTCAGGCTTTGTTCCAAGCAAATTCATGCGCGACCCTTTATGAGTTAATTCTTCAGTCATACTAATAACGGGATAAACCAATATCATAAAATCGGGTCTTAAACTTATTTTTTCTTCGTTGGGGATATAGGATTTATCAAAATGAGTCCCGACGGTAGATGCCAAATGTCCACCAGCCGAAAATCCCATTATCCCTATTCTTTTTGGATCAAGTTTCCATTCAATGGCGTGTTGACGAACTATTTTAATGGCTTGCTGCGCGTCCTGTAATGGACCAATAGTTTTATCAAACATAATTGAATCATTCGGCAAACGATACTTTAAAACAAATGCAGCAATACCTTTATTTACAAAGGCATCTGAAATTAAGCTGCCTTCGGTCAAATAACATTCGGCTCCGTATCCACCACCCGGACAAATAATTACAGCTGTTCCGGTTGATTTTTTTTCATTTGGCAGGTAAACAGTCAATGTAGGTTTTGAAACTTGCTTGAATACTAAAATACGTCCTTCGTTTTCCTCAGTTATTTCTTTTAGTTCATGATTTTTACTATTGGGTATAGCTCCCGGATAGAGGTTTATGATTTTCTGTGCTGCTACGTTTATGTAAAAAAACAAAAAGAGAAATAATGCAATTCGTTTCATAATATATATATTATTGAATAATTAACTAACACTTAGTTGTCAATCAGTAAATTTCCAAAAACAAATCATTGTTTCGATAAAGTGGATGAACCATTTAATCGTTCATTAAGGAGTTGAACCAGACGATATCTTTTCAAAAAGATTTATTTACTACTACTACTATTATAACAGTCAAATATAATTTCCAAATGTTTTCTGGAAAGCACTAACGGCATTACCACTTTTTCTTTACCATCAAGAACTCTAATATAGTGAGCTGCTAGTTCATAGTCATCACTACCGTGGTTTGACATATCGATTTCAATTACTTTTTTACGAGCTTTTCCTCTTGAATTATTATCCACATCGAAGAAAGTTACCTGAGCCGGATCCCAGGAGTGAAATCCAAATTTAAGACCTCCCCGGGTACCATAAATCCGGGTTTCGCTATCTGCCTCCATGTTTGCATTATTGGCTCGTTCCCAATAATAGCGCAATCCGTCCGAAAACTCCATATTTGCAGAAAAATGTTCTTCAACATCAAAAATATCAGTGCTTGGATCAACCTCATCTAAACCATTTTTGAGTAATACGTTTTGAACTTTTATGAGTTCGGGTTTGTCACCCAATATACCTAGATGAAATGAAAGATCATAAACTCCCCAGTCAAATAATGGACCTCCACCTGCAATTGCTTTATTAAGAAACCATTTGGCGGTAGGATGATACTCAATGCCAGCACGGTTTTGTCTCCAGATACAATTATGGTGTATAAAATAGATTTCACCTAAAACGCCACTATCAATGATATCTTTAACTGCTTTGTATTTTGGTTGTAAGCGTGAATGTCGAGCTGAACAATCGCAGATTACAAGATTTGGATTAGAATTAGCAGCTTCAATCATTTCATCAATATCTGAAAGATTCATAGCCAGAGGTTTCTCTATCAATATATTTTTGCCTGCTGCGACGGCATCGATAAAAACTTTTTTATGAATTGGAGGAGGTGTACATATTATTACAGCATCAACATTTTTGTCGTTAAGAATATCCCTGTAATCAGTAGTGGTTCGTTCAATCGGGAATTTCTCAGTAACCCTTGCCAGACTGCTTTCACTAAGGGCGGCAAGCCAACTTATTTTCACTCTTTTAGTCTTCAAAAAGCTTTCAATGTGTCTTTCGGCAATCATGCCAGCTCCAACTATTCCAATGCTATAAATTTTATTCATTTTTGATTTTAAATATTGGTCCAATCGAACACAACACCTATGTATTCGTTCGGTTTAGTCTTTAAGCCATCATACGCACTTTGAGCATCAAATGGTGATATTTTATGGGAATAGATAGGCTTGATTCTTAATTTGTCTTCTTTAATTAAATTCATAACAATAGCAGCATTTCGCTCGATAGAATGTTTTATAAAATCTTGTTGATGGGTTGGGAAAGTAAACTCAAGAGCACCTTTTAACGTTAGACAATGAGGAAACAAATGAAAATGTTGGAAAGTATTGGTCACATTTGTTTCAAAAGGGGCACGAGGACTTCCCAATAATATAACTTCTCCGAATAACTGCACATTATTCAGACTTTCATTAATTACCTGCGATGAGCCAGTTGCATCGATATAAGTATTAATTAATGTGCCGTTAGTAATTTCATAAATTTTTTCACAAAGGTTTTCTTTTTTGGAGTTTATGGTGTAACGAATACCCGATTGTAGAGCTAAACTAATGCGCTGATCATCAATGTCAGTTGCAATAACTGTAGCGCCTTGTAATTGTGCTAATTGTGATGCAAGATTTCCAATCGCCCCCAGTCCTGTAACTAAAACAAAATCTCCAAGTTCAATTTTCGAATTCCGAATTGCTGTCATTGCTATAGTAGCCATGTGGGTGAATGACGCATATTCAAGATTAATCCCAGTAGGCAATTTAACACATATACCATGCCAACGTTCCCCATATTCGAGTCTAAAATATTCAGAATGCGTTCCGTAGGTATACACTAAATCGCCAACTTCGACATGCGTAATGTCCGAACCTTTAGCTTCAACTTTAGCGATCGATGTATAACCCGGAGTACCCGGTACTTTGAACCAATCTTCAATGCCTGCAATACATGCAAGTTCGGTACCTGCACTTAAATGAGAATACAGGGTTCGAACAACTATCTCTTTTGATGTAAGATTTGAGGTGTCAAATTCATCTTCAACCAAGATCACTTTCAATTTTTCCGGTACTTGTAATTTGTTGAATTTCATCTTTATTTCTTTTTTTGAAAATACTATTTTTAAGCAACCACTGCAAGAGCTCTACGTTCAATAAGTTCAGCCTGTATTTGATCCATTTCTTGATCCGACAGCTTGTAGAAGAAACAGGTTAAGGTTGTTATTAATGCAATTGAAGCTGGTATTACACTCATACACATTTTAATAGCCAACAATATACTATCTGGCTGCTGAGCTAAATCCTTATTATAATCGAGGCTACCTAATATCCATAGTGGGATGGCTGCTCCAAGGGCAATACCGGCTTTTTGTCCAAGAACAACAGCTGAAAAAACTAAACCCGTCGCTCGCCTGCTGTTTTTCCATTCAGAATAATCTGCCACATCAGCATACATACCCCAAACAATAGGCATGGTACAGGCTGCAGCAGCTGACTGTACAAATTGCCAAAAGAGCATCATACCTATATCTGCAGGCTTACAAGTATAAAGTGCGCTGATAGAGAAAAAAACGATTCCAAAGCAAGCAATGAGTGTATTGCGCTTACCTAGTTTTCTTGTCAGAAAATTTGCGGTAGGAAACGCAAGTACAAGTATTATTATCAAAGAACCAAACACATTAAATGTTGACATTACATCGTATTGAAATCCGAAGATATTTAGCGTTTTCACAGATGTATAATATTTAAAATAATAGGCGAACGAGGAAGACCAAACGCCTACATAAATAAGGTTAAGGCTAGAGACAATAAATAAAACCACCCATGGCCTATTTGCCATTAAATCTTTTAAGTCGGTTCTTATGGAAGTCTTTTGTTGTTTGGGAGGATGAACCCGCTCTTTTGTAGATGTGAATGTTATGAAAAAGGCTACCAGACTAATGATTGAAAATACAATCATAGTCATCATAAATCCGTGTTGTTCATCAATTATCTTGTCCGTCGTAGGATTAGTTCCTCCAAAATACTTAACCAATGGGGTTGTTAAACCTCTAACTAGCAATCCTCCAATAAATGCCATCATAAATCGGAATGATTGTAAAGAAGTCCTGTCAACATGGTCATTTGTGATCACACCACCCAACGCATTGTAAGGTGTCATCATAAAGGAATATAAAACCATCATTAAGATATAGGTGACGTAGGCATACGCAATTTTACCAGCTAAACCAAAACTTGGAGTTACATACATTAATACCATAAGAATACAGTATGGTATGAATATCCATAAAATAAATGGACGGAATTTCCCATGTTTAGTATTTGTCCGATCGGCGATGGCACCTACTATCGGGTCAACAAAGGCGTCGAAAAAACGTGGAATAAACAATAGAAATCCGGCAGTAATAGCTGGCAGTCCAAATACATCAGTATAGAAATAAGCCAGATAAAACATCATTCCTTGCCAACTTATGGTTCCTCCAATTTCACCAAGACTGAATCCAAGTTTTTCTTTAATAGATAATTTACTCATTTTTTTATTTTAGATTGATTAAGCTTGAAAACTGAATATATACAGTTTGTCGTTTAATTATTGGAAAACAACTTAGCCCATAATTACGTTTACGCTATTCGAGTCTTTCATTTGTTCGAATGGAATGACACTCCCAACGAGTGTCTTTCCGTTTAGCGTTATACTTTTTACGCCTTTTTGCACACCCTCCGGATTTTCAACTTTAATAAGTACTTTTTTTGATCTGAACATTCTAATTACTTCAAATTCATTCCAGGAAGAAGGTATACATGGGTCTATCTTCATTCCGTCATATTGCGGCTGAAGTCCTAAAATATATTGACTGGCAGCCACAAACGACCAGGTTGCAGAGCCACTTAACCAGGGCACCCTTGAATTTCCATACCGGGGACTAGCTTTTGCATGGGTAGACTGGCAATATACATAAGGCTCAATTTGTCTGATTTCAGCTTGGGTGTTATAGGCTGATGGCATATATTTCCTGAAATAATTGTAAGCTTTATTTCCGTTTCCACACATAGCCTCAGCCATGACAGCCCAACCCTGGGTATGCGTAAAAATACCGCCATTTTCCTTCATGCCGGTATTGAACATGGCAGCCCTCACAATATTATAATCCGTGTCGGTATACGGCGGATCACATAACATCACCCCATAATCGGTGGATAAACGATCTTCCATACTTTTTAGAGCCAGTACTTTTTGTTCTTCCGTAGCGGCTCCACTTATGATGGACCACACTTGCGGATTCATAAAAATCTGACCTTCAGCAGACTCTTTAGATCCGAATTTAAATCCATCGTTTCGATAACCCCGCAAGAACCATTCTCCATCCCAGGTGCTTGTTTGAATATTCAAGTCTAAGGCAGCAAGTATTGGATTTGCCCAAGTAAGTTCCTCTTCTTCTTTTAGAAATTCACAGATACCGAGATATATTTTCAACGCAAAACGGAGTTGCATGGCAACAAAAACGGTTTCACCATCGTGTCCGAATTTAAGGCAATCGTTCCAGTCTGCGTGTAAGCCACAAGGTAATCCATGATTACCCGACCTGTCCAGATTGAACTGAATGGCCTGATGCAAATGCCGCAAAACGGTATCTTCGCCGTTATCGGCATAAGGCAGCGTTTTATAATAAAAACCGACGTTCCCGGTTTCGTTTACGTAGGCTGTGACTGCATTGAATAACCACATACAATCGTCTGAACGGTATTCTGATTCCTGAGGTGATTTTTCTTTTCCCGGAGTATGCGTTACTTTATTCACCACAGGCATAGCACCTCCGGTGGAAACTTGTCCTGTAATCATCAATTCCAACCGTTCTCCGGCTTCATCGGTGATGTTATGCATTACCCCCAATAAATCCTGTACACTGTCGCGATACCCCAAGCCATCACGCTCGCTGGCAGTATATACTAAACTGGCGGCACGACTCCAGGCAAACGTAATTAAACAATTATACTGACTCCACATGTTGATCATGCTGTCAAACTCGGGATCTGGAGTTTTGATTGAGAGGCCCTCAATGCGGCTATGCCAATGCTGAACTAGTTTTTCAAATTCCTGATTTATCGATTTAATGTTTCCATATTTTTCAGTAACCAATTTTCCTTCATTCTCTGCTCTGCCTACTCCCATCAATACAAAATAATCTTTGCTTTCCCCGCATTGTAATTCTGTATCTATTTGAATGACACCACACATATTGTCACCCGCGGCCTTAAAGTTTGAACAAAAACCTTTTTCAACAGTTTCAGGATTGGCATACGTACGATAATTCCCAATGAATCGTTCCAGGTCTGTTTCATAACCAACGACATCACCTCCTTTAAATGCCATAAAAGAGTATCGCCCCTGATCTTTCATATTAAAATCATCAGGCATTTCAGGAATATTGACATTCGTTCCATGGCTTAAAACACCATCAATAACATCCATTTTTCCTATATACTGGGTATATTGCAGGTTTAATAAATCATCCATGGCATTCCAGTTATTGGCATACTCAACAAAGGAGAACATACTTAATTTACTAACCTTTTCGCTATTGTTTGTGACTTTCAAATGCCAGACTTCAAAATTCTTACCCAGTGGTACAAAGTACCGGGTTTCGGTCTTTATCCCGGTATATTCTGACTCAATAATTGTATACGCTGAACCATGACGACAAACCGATTTATAAGAATCAAGAGGCTTTCCTACGGGTTGCCAAGATGCTGACCAGTAATCGGCTGTTTCTTTATCTCTAAGATACAGATACCTTCCGGGTTGATCCAACGGTATCGAGTTGAAGCGCATTCGTGTAAAGCGCCCCTGACCTCCTGATTTATAGAAACTATAACCACCGGCATGATTAGTTATAATGGCACCATATTCTGTCGAACCCAAGTAATTACTCCACGATTTTGGTGTATCAGGGGAAGTGATAACATATTCTTTTTTATCGTCGTCAAAAAAACCGTATTGCATAGTGTTTTATTAAGATTGTGATTATCGATTAGCCTTCAATGCTGCCAATTCTTCATTTATTTCAATTACTTTTTTCTCATCTAATTTATAAAAGAAGAGAACAAATACGGCAATGACACTCCATATGGCCGGCATAAAGCTGAACAATATTCTTACACCTTTCTCGGTTTCGGGTGTCACAGGTGCGTTGGCGACGAATCCAAAATATGCCAACAAATAACCGGCAATAGCTCCGCCAATCGACCACCCGAACTTTTGTGAAAAATTAGCGGAAGAATAGATTAAGCCGGTTGCTCTGCGACCGGTTTTCCATTCTGAATAATCAGCAGTATCCGCATACATACTCCACATCATAGCCATAGCAGGACCCACGGCAAAGTTACACAATGCCTGAAATAAAAACATAAGTGAAATCTGATCTTTGTCCAGAAAAAAATAAGCCGCACTTAAAACTGAACCCAAAGACATAGAAACAATATAAACTCTTTTTTTCCCAATCAAAGCTGCTATCGGCTTTAATAAAATGGTTCCAAAAATGCTGCAAGCAGTTCCTACCACCATAAAAGTTGAGACTAAGGTATCAGCCCCTATTTTGAAACCGAATAAATTGGCAGTTTCGTTGCTATTGACATAATACTTAAAATAATAAATAATAGATCCGTTCCGTACCGCTACATATAAACAGGTCATTACCCCCACTAATGTCAATATCAGCCAGGGGACATTGGAAAACAAATCTTTGATATCTTTTTTCAATGAATTCTTTTCATCCGAAACTGGTTTAACACGTTCTTTGCACAACAGAAATGTTGTTAAGAACATCACTACTGCCAGGGTGGAATAGATGCCCATAGCTGCTGAAAATCCAAACTGTTCATTTGGAGAACCATCTATATTTGCTTTGAGAAGTCCGAAAAAGTGAACTAATTTCAGGGTGCAGGCCTGAACAATAATTCCTCCGATAAAAGCAGAAATGGAACGGAAAGCCGACAAACTTGTTCTTTCAATTGAATTTGAAGTCATTACCGCCATAAGCGCACCATATGGAACATTGATGGTTGAATAAATGAACATCATAGCTGTATACGTAACGTACGCATATACCAATTTAGAACTCATAGCCAGTTCAGGGGTGAAAAAAGTAAGGAAACCTATCACTCCAAAAGGCACAACGGTATAAAGTATCCAGGGTCTGAATTTACCATATCTTGATTTTGTCCGATCAGCCAACATGCCAACAAGAGGATCATAAAAGGTATCCAACATGCGAATAACCAAGAACATGGTACCAGCTGCCGCTGCCGAAATTCCAAACACATCGGTGTAAAAATACAATAAAAACATGGTGAAGGTCTGATAAAATAGGTTTGATGCCATATCACCTAATCCATAAGCTGATTTCTCCACTACCGAGATTTTTCCTATTTGTAATTTCATGTTGCTCAAAAATTATATATTGAAAAGTGTACTAATTTATCACTCTATTATTAAACTGGCAAAAGTAATTAATAGATGTAAATTACATCAAAAATTGTCCTTCTTCCTTTAATCTTTTTCTTAAATAGTCAACATCCACCAAATGTACATTGTTTTTATGCTGTTTGAGGGCATGTACGGCTGCCATGCCAGCTGCCTCGCCGGTAACCAGACAAGCCGGTTGAATGCGGACACTTCCCTGTACGATCTGCTCTGTGGAAATACACCGACCAGCCACCAATACATTTTTCAAACCTTTTGGCGTAAGACAACGATACGGGATGCCATGCGATTCACCTTTCTTGTACGGTTCAGGACGATTGAGATGATCAATACTCTTTTCAGCGACTATTTTTTTTATTTCGGCTTTTGAGTTATGTATATCGATAAAATAATTATTCCTCCCTATTTCATCCGGGAAACCAGCACGTGCTATCCAGTCTTTTAATGTGAGCGTATAATCACCCTGTATGATTCTTGATTCCCGGATACCCATTAACTGACCCGTATTAATAAGGAAAGAATCGGCAAAGATGGAGGATCTGAATTCTTTTAATCCGGCCATGAACTGATTTGCCAGTTCCCTGCCATGTATCATAGCATCCGACAAGCTCTGAGGATTGGTGCTATCGACCTCAAACAGATGGCCGGCATTGAGTCCTACCGCGTTTGGTCCAATATAATTAATGCACAAATGAGCATCTTTAATAGCCGGATATTTATCGGAAGCGATCATTTCCCATATCGGGCTTGTTTTGTTTCCACTATAAAGATTTCTAAACAATTCTTCATTGGATGGATTTACATGGAGGTTAACGATTTCAAAGCAATGCGTAGAAGGCATAGGAACTCCATCAGCATTTCCTTTCGCAAAAGAAGCACCAGCCCAAGTAGCAAGATCCCCATCTCCGGTACAATCAATATAAACTTTTGCCCGATAGGCAGATAATCCTGATTTATTAGCGATTATTATTGCATCTACCTCTTTTTCGTTCTTCATTTCAACTGAAGCCAACCGCGAAAAAAACAATACCTTAGCGCCGGATGCAGCAACCATTCGATCGTAAACCAATTTCAGCCATTCAGGATTAATGGCAACCCAATCCATTTTATCTTTCGGTTCGTGGGGTACTCCTTTCTTTGATTCATTAAATACCTTTTCAGCAATTCCCCTGTATACCATCTTCTCTCCATCAGAGAATGGCGTCCAGGCAGGAACCAATCCTGAAGTTCCCATTCCACCGAGACAGCCCATGGATTCAACCAATAGGGTCTTTGCTCCTTCCCTGGCTGCCGAAATTGCTGCGGCACAACCTGAAGGACCACCTCCTATCACAATGACATCCCATTGTTCATCCAAATGAATTTTTGTTTTTTTTAAGGTCAACGATTTATCATCATTTGAAAAAATGTCTTTTATTTTTTCTTCCCTTTTTGCAAATGTACCTAATGCTGGTATCGTTGATGCGAGAGTTATCATGCCAGCCATTCGTAAAAAACTGCGTCTATCAAGTTTAGAGTTTCTCATATTTTTTCATAATAAATTAGGTTCTATCTTTGTGGGCTCACTTAATGGATAAAATGAGATAACAATGACTGACAAAATTGTACCAACTGCGGGTAAAATACTCATCATAATCCGAATACCTGTTTCCGCGGTTTCAGTTTGTACTGTGTTAGCATGAAAACCAAAATATGACAATAACCATCCTGTTAGTGCACCACCTATAGTCCATCCAAATTTTTGTGACATAGACGAGGACGAAAAAATTAATCCAGTTGCACGACGTCCCGTTTTTAGTTCAGAATAATCAGCAATATCAGCATACATCGACCATAATAATGGGAAAATCATACCAGCGCAAAAGCTAATTAAAAATTGAAAGGACATAATTCCGACAATATTGTTTCGATCAATAAAATAAAACATGACACTAAAAACTGTTGCCAAAATCATTGCTGTAAAATAAGTCATTTTCTTACCAATAAGTTTCGAAAGTGGCATCACAAATAAAATACCAACAATATTGGCTGCTTGTCCCAATACAAAATAGAGAGTTGTAAGAGATACAGAAGCATCAATAAACCAAAATTTAAATGCGTTAGTATTCCGGACATAATATTTAAAATAATATACAGCTGAACCATCTCGCATAGAATTGAAAATAAGTGCCGTAATTCCTGCAAAAACTAATATCCACCAGGGTTTATTATGTCCTAAATCTTTCAGGTCATCCTTGAAATTATTTTTCACATCATTAATAGGTTTGACACGCTCTCGTGTCCAGAAGAATGTTCCATAAAACATAACAACTGCCGCAATAGCAAATACAAGGGATGCCATTTGCCAACCAAATAATAAATTAACTTTAATTCCAGCAGTTCCACAAGTGCTAAAGTAAGCAACTAACGGTTCTACTAGCAATAATACAATAAAACTACCCCCAAAGGCAAAAGTCATTCGAAAAGTTGAAAATACAATTCGTGTGTGAGGATTGCTTGATATCACACCTAATAGAGATGCATATGGCACGTTAATGAATGAATAAACGGTCATCATCATTGTATACGAAATGTAGGCATATATCAATTTTCCAGTCATGCCAAATTCCGGTGTTGTAAATGTTAGTACCCCACAAATCCCAAAAGGGATTGCCATCCAGAGTATAAATGGACGAAATTTGCCCCATCTGCTAATCGTTCGATCACTCATAACTCCTATAAATGGATCGAGAAACGTATTCCAAAGACAAGTAACTAAAAACATAGTACCAATGGCCGATATTGGGAGTCCAATAATATCTGTATAGAAAAACAATAGATACATTGTAAACAATTTCCAAAACATGCAAGAAGCAGCATCACCTAAACCATAGGCAATTTTCTCTTTTAATTTTACTTTTTCTAACATGATTTTTTATCAAGTATTCTTTTTAACTAGATATATTTTTTTTTATTTCAATGATTATTTGATGCTTTCAATTTCTCTAATTCATTTTTCATCCAATCATATTTAAATCCATTATATTCACTTGGTAAAGCATGTCCGGAAAAAGGAAAAACATGATAATTTTTAGGTGATGTAATCTGATTATAAGCTGCAAAATTGATATGTGTAGGACAAGTTACATCCTGCAATCCAACACTCATTAATACAGGACATTTTATCCATGGAGCCAAATTCTTAATATCGAAATAGCTGAGATTCTCGAATATCCCTTTCCAACCAAAGTCTTCATGACACTTTTCGTAAACAGTGAATTCGTTTCCCGGCCAAACAGCAATCTTAAAATAATCAGGAAAATCAGACAAAAAAGGTACTGCAGGAATACAAAGACTTATACGCTTGTTATCTAAAGCAGCAGTAGCAATACTTAGTGCACCACCTTGACTTCCACCCTCAACAACTAGAAACCGAGAATCTACCTCTTGTCGGCTGCATAAAAAATCTACAGCTCGTAAACAATCCATGTAAGCTCCCCGATAAATATAGCGCTCCCTATCTTTCAAATTACATTGTAAATATCCGGGAAATCCAGGATTAATTTCATCTCTACTATTACCATGACCTCTAATATTCAATACAAATACAGCCATATCATCATTCGGATAACCCCAATTCATTTGAGCATACGATCCGTAACCCTGAACATGAAGGATTGCTGGAAATTTTCCTGTTGTTTTCGGACAGGCATAAAATCCACGAATCAACACATTGTCAAGTGAACGCATCTCCACGATAAAGACATCACGTTTATTGGTTGATAGGGAGTCAATCTGAATTAATTTAAATTGTGGGTCTACGGCTGATAACTCTTTCTTTGCACGCATCCAAAAATTATCAAAATCATTAGCTCTATCTGTCGGAGAAACAATTTTCTCAGGATTAACTCCAAAATTATATGACTTTGAAAGATTTAATAGCTTACTTTTAAAATTGACAAAGAGCTCATAAAAACCAGGAGCCAGCTTTCCTTTATTGATAATTTTCTGTCTTTTTTGTTGGGCAGGTATATTCAGAGGTTCGTTCCAACATGAAATTGTATCCTTAAAGTCATTTATCAATACATATTCCATTTTACCGGAAATATTCTCTTTTGAAGAATTGTTGATAAATATCGGCAAAATAAACTTTTCACCGTTCAAAAATAATTGATTTTCTCTGATAAATTGTGGCTTGATTTGAAGACCTGTATCAAGTCCCTTTATTTTAAGTGAAACTTCCTGCCCGGTAATTCCACCACCACCTCCGGCATCATAAACCCTTACTGCAATTATGTTTTCCTGATCCCAACGTATATCTTTTGGTGAGATAATCCATTCCCTTATTTTATCATAAGCACTAACATAATTGGGGGGCAATTTACCCGTTTCGCCAAGCAATTTCCCGTTAAAATAAATCTGATCGGCATCATCAATTGTACCCAGGTTTAAAATGATCCCGTTCTGTTTAATTGCCTCCTTCTCAAATCTTTTGGATACAAAAACAGTTTTCCGGTACCAGGCAAATCCATCATAATTTGTATATCCTTGTTCTTCCCAGGTTCTTCCCGACTTAATGGTTTTCCAATTGGCTGAATTATAGTGTGGTTCCTTCCACTTCAGACTATCTCCCAAAGAAAATTGCCATTGATTATCGATTAAATTCTGTGATGAAGCTATTAGAGAGCTTAATAGAAAAAATAAGAATACTCTACGTTTGAAATTCATATTGTTCATAAATCAATTCCTTGTGAAAGTAAATAGGTTAACATCTATTGAGCAAAGAAGAAAAACGACCTACTGTTTTTCTTCTTTGCTCAATAGATAAATATTAAAAATACAACATATTTTAGGAATATCAAAAATTATTATTGTTTTACTATCTTTCTGATCACCTTGATACCTGAATTTTGTTGAATGACCATGAAATAAATTCCCTGATTTAACTCCTGAATATCTATATTCAAAGTTGTCCTTCCGTTAGCTTGCTCTTTTAGTATTACCTTTCCTGTCAAATCAACAATGGATAACTCACTCGCATTCTCCAATCCCTCCACATTGATAAGTCCTTTTGTAGGATTTGGATACATTCTAATTTTAGTATAATCTACCTTTTGTACCGATGTTGGTGATGAATGAACTGCTTCATAGGTAACTTTAAATTTACCTCCTTGATTAGCCGCAATATTTAAGGTGCGGGTAATTGGATCAAAATTTGGAAACTCAATTCCATCGAGTGTTACTGTTTTGATCCGTAATACTTTTTCTTCCATTGGAATAGGAGTCAACTTTATATTCTGTGCAGATGTACTTGGGGCAAATTTATAATATAGACTAACTGGTTGATTTAAATAATATAAACTGCTGTATAAGTAGGCGTAGTAACCAAATTCCTGTGCATGATAGTTTGCTTTAAAATCATCTCCTTTTACTTCATTTCTAATGGTTGTACCTGTAGGATCCATTTCTTGAAATGTTTCACCATAAAGAGGATCAATAAAATGGCTCATGTAAAATGAAATAGATTCATCGGCCATTCGAAGATAAATCGGGTTTTTGGTAATATAATAATTTATCATCGGGCCTGTGAATCCCTGTTCAAGTGTCCAATAATCTTTATTATCACCACCACTTGCGGGCCAATTTCCGGTACCGGTATTTATGCTATTGAAAGGACCACCATTTACATGATCCCATATCGAAACTGCTCCATTTTTATAGTTCCACGCTTCATCCAATATTTTAATAGCGGCATTTTTTATTTCTTTTTTAGTTGTATCACAGAGGTAAGCCCTACCCAAACACCATGATGTTTTGATAAAATGACCAATGCTTCCATCTGAATTATAACTATTACACACCCAATTATTATCATATCCTTCTGGATAAAGTGCTTTTACATTTATATTATCCATTTGTGGAATGAATCGGGTTACTATAATGTTCGCTAGTTGCGCTAATTTGGCTTTTTTAACAGGATCTTGTGTAACCAGATAAGTCAACTCCCCATTTGTTGTAATAGCATCAACAGTACATCCGAAACCTTTTCCAGTCAATCCTGACCAATTTAAATTCGCTTGTTCGTAATGACCTTCATAGCCAGGTCGTGAATCCCACATATGGTTATTTAACGAATTTTCGCCTTTATCCATCCAAGTTTTTACTATTGGATCATGTGTAGCTTCGTAATTGGCGACAATACCAACCAATGCATATTGTTGAGTAAAACCCCATTTCCCGGTATTAGGATTCCACCATCGATCGTTATCGATGGTACCATCACTTTTTGCAAACGTGTACCAACCATCATTTGTAGTATCCCAGCCATGATTGAATAAAAAGTCTAGAGCACTTTTAGCATAGGTCAAATAACTTTCATCACCTGTTAGCATAAAAGCGCGGGTAAACCCATAAGCCTGACGCGTCTGGGAAATTAAAGATTTTTCATAATAAACCTTGGTAGCTATATTCGCTGCTACACTATTCAGTACAGTTCCATTTCGGCTTATATTTGAGAAGAATCCACCATTAACCGGATCGTAAGCATGATCAATCCAAAATTGAACATTATTTCTTACATAATCAATATTGATTTCGGGAGTAAGAATATTCGCTGATTTCACAACGTACTGTGCATCACAAAATGTACTATGTACAACTACAAATAGAAGAAAGGTGAGTTTTTTCATTTTTTCATATTGTAAATTATGTTAGTAATCGAAAAGTAGATTTAAGGTATCCGTCATTTAATTTTCCGTAATTTTTGAAGTATCAGACAAAGAATAAATATCTTGCGCAAGAAACACTTTGTTCTTGGCAATTAATTCTTTAATAGATTCGACGGATTTCACAGATCTGAGTCCATCTGCAGGCGTATTGAGGCAATAATCTAGCATTTTTTCAATAGTAGAAGTTGCAACATGCATACGTGTATCCGAAGAAGCATAATAGATAAAAACTGTCCCATCTTCATCTGCAATCCAACCATTACAAAAAAGCACATTGGAAACATCGCCAATTCGTTCCTCAGCCTGCGGAGCCATAAAGAAACCTGCAGGCTCTGCAATAAGCTTGGCCGGATCAAGTAAATCGGTCAGATAAAGATATAACACGTATCGTAGACCTGCACAATTAGCACGCACTCCATGAGCCAAATGCAACCATCCTTTTTTTGTCTTAATAGGATGTGGTCCCTCTCCGTTCTTTAATTCTTTAATGGTATGATAATAACGTTCGTTAATAATCAACTCATTTGTCACTTCAGCATTAGTCATATCATCCACCATTCCCCAACCAATTCCACCACCTTTTCCGGCATCAATAAACCCATCTTGCGGTCTGGTATATAAGGCATATTTCCCATCGATAAATTCAGGGTGAAGTACCACGTTCCGTTGCTGACTGATTGTTTTCAAATCAGGAAGACGCTCCCAGGTCAGGAGATCTTTAGTGCGGGCAATTCCGGCTAGAGCAACGGCGGAGGATAAGTCACCTTCAGGTGCATTCGGATCTTTGCGTTCACTACAAAAAACACCGTAAATCCAACCATCTTCATGAGCAGTTAATCGCATATCGTATATATTGGTATCCGGCTCTTCATTTTCAGGAAGTGATATGGGATCTTCCCAAAAACGGAAATTATCAATTCCGTTTGGACTTTCAGCAATGGCAAAAAATGATTTCCGGTCATTGCCTTCCACACGTACCACTAAAATATATTTTTCGTTCCATTTAATGGCGCCTGCATTAAATGTTGCATTCACACCAATACGCTCCATCAGAAAAGGATTGGTTTCGGAATTGAAATCGTAACGCCAAAAAAGAGGTGTATGTTCAGCTGTAATAATAGGATTTATATATCGATCAAAAATACCATTTCCAAACGGTAGTTTCTTATTTTCTCTATTTATAAGCTCATCATGGACTGCATTCAATTGCTTCAATTTTGTTCTAAAATTCATCATATGTTTTTTTATTTGCAAACTAATACCAATGCCAAACCGAAAAAAGTTTTGACGAACAAAATTAAGACAACTATGCGCAAAAGAAACATACTTTTTTATCTGAATATAATACTTTTCTAACTAGTTTCGTATCAGGTTTGATTTTTCTTTTATTTTCTGATTCAAATTGAATTTTAAAAGTTCCGAAATACAAGCTTTCTCTTTTCATGACGTGTAAAAAAATGAGATTCCATCAATAATCTTATTATCTTGTTGGTTCACACAACCTACGATATGAATTAAAAACTACATCGAGACACAATGGTTAAGAAACAATACATGCATTTTATAAGTAATACATAATGAATACTAATACATTAAACTTATTAATAATGATTTTAAGGAATAAAGTAGAAAAATGAGTGAGGAATACAGGTGCAGGTAGTAGTTTGAATTTAAAAATGAGACGTTCAATACAATCATTTCTATTCATTAGAATAATTGTATTGAACGTCTCATCTAAAATTGTTTAATTTTTAAGTCACATCATAATCCTTCACAATATAAATAGCCATTACCTCCGGTTCCTATAAAGATACGACCATAAACCTGACGGTCAGCTGCCATGCAAAGAGGTGTTTTGCCAATTTTTGGAGATCCGAGGTTCTCCCAGGTTTCCCCGTTGTCATTTGACCTGAAAAGACTCTTATAAATATTATTAACTGTTCCCATAACATAAACAGCAGGAGTATTTGGTTTATTGGGAGACGCTTTTCCAACTGCTATAAATTCAGCTCTTTGAACAGCAGTGATTTTGGTAAATGTAGCTCCTGAATTTATGGAGTGAAATAATCCGGAAGCTATCATGCCTACCCAGATATCGCCTTCTTTACCTGGTGTGGTCTCTACGGTCAGATTACTTGCGATTCTGGATACTGGTAACCCTTTTCCTAAAGCAGTAAATGATATCCCACCATCGGAGCTTACATACATTTCACCTGAATTTTTGTAAACATAGAATTTATTTTCATTCACTTTATCAGCAACCAGAGGGAATACCGGGCCTGATGAAAATACATTATTTCCACCTATAATTCCAAGAGGAAGTGAAATGATTGGTTTCCAACTTAACCCACGGTCTGTTGAACGTTGAGGAGCACCTGACTGTGGTACCCAAATTAACGTTTCGCTGGTGGCAGAAATAGCAATCCTACCTCCTGCAACTCCTGTTGGAATGTTGAATTGAGTATATGTGTCACCCCCATCTGCAGAATAGCCTGCATATCCTGAACCATCCCATGAGATTCTACCTACACGGGCAATAAAATCAGGGTTTGATTCTTGGACAGCCGAGCCTGTCATATTTCCCCAGCCACCGGATTTTCCGGGATCAGGTATCCAATGGAAGAATTTTTGCATTCCAACAGTTGGAGATGAGGTCAGCGACTTGTGATCCCAGCCTCCTGCATCAGCTATGTTTGAGATTAATAAATTTTTCCCCGAAGGAGGACAAAGTAGATTACCTGTAGGAACAATTTCTTCATCTCCTACCGCGCGGGGTTTCCAAATTGGACATGGAGTTGCCCATATGTTTTTTGTTTGATTTGCAAAGAAAAAGTCTGTAGACCAAACCATATTTTGATCAAATGGATCCCAACAATACTCCGTTAAGTTTTGACCAATGGTGGTTGCGTACCAAGGAACTTCTGATAAATCAACCACAGTTGATGAATCATTTTGTAAATAAGTCCAACTCGTCCCACCATTATTACTTCTGTATGCGTTGAATTTATAAGGACTGAATGAATTGCTGCAACAAACAAGTTGAAGACTATTTTTGGGGTTTACAGCTATTGCTGAATATTTCCCACTAGTTGGAGGCGTTATTTTTGTCCAAATATGTCCATCCCATTTATATACTCCAGAAAGAGCTGTGACATAAAGCGTTCCATTGCTATGTAATGCCGACCGGCAAGGTTTAACAGGACTGCCCTGCATTTTAAAGAAGTTATTACCTCCGTCCGTGCTCAGATAAATTCCATCTTTACATCCCATATAGATATTTTTGGTAACACCGGAAATTAATCCTTCACGAGTGTCGAATTCAATAAAATCTCCATACAAATCATTAACTTTTTTCCACGACCCAGTCACGCCTGCCTTGGTACTTTTAAAAGTTCCATTTTTAGAGGACAATTTGGTACTTGAACATGTGGTAACATATACAACTTGGCCATTTTGAGGATCAACAGCTAAACGTTTATTTCCTTTGTGCGCATTAGGCCAAACTTCGATCGGTAAATGACAATCCACCCATGTATTGCCGCGATCAATTGATTTCAGTACGGTACCGGGTATTGAATCCTCTCCGCTTAGGGTCACAAATAAAATATTACCAGTCATATCACTTGGGTCAAATGCAATATCACCTGCTGCTCCTCTATTCCAATCACTTGCAGGCAAATTATAAAGCATCCCTTCCCATGCTTGTGTTACAGAATTCCATCTATATGGAGTTCCAACATCTGTTGTTATAAAATACAGGTTTTTCACCTTGGGATGTGCCTTCATGCTGGTAACAAAGCCTCCTCCTCCTACTCTTACGGTTTTCCAGTTTGAGCTACTCTTCGCAGAGAATATGCAAATTATTGCTAATACAAATAGTGTGAATAATTTTCGTGTCATTCGTCTTCAGGTTTACTTAATTTTTTATAGATCTTTCCTTTATTTGTTAAATTAATAATATAGAATAAATGAACAGTCAATTTTAAATTAATATGTTAATTTGTCTAATAACATCCTCACCCTGCTAATCAAAAAATCAGAGTATGGTATTCACTTCATTTAACTAATTAATGATTATTTTTTTCGTCTTTCTGCTTCCGGCAGCATTTACTGTTATGATATAAACTCCAGGGCTAAATGATTTATTTATCACCGTGGTTTTTCCAGTTGTATGTATGGCAACAAGTTTTTGTCCCATTGTATTGAAGATGGTTACTAATCCTTCTTTTTCAATTGTTTTATCGCTGATAATTACTAGTTGGTTTTTTGAATTTTCAAATACAAACATCTCCTGATTTTCAGCTGTTTCGTTTGAGCTAATCGCTTCAGTTACACCATTGTCAATCGCTTCAATGAATAAATAATCAATATTAACCTTGCCATTATCTCCACTGTCGAACTGGTATTTGATCGTGTTATTACCAGCATTAAGCGTTACGTTATCCATCCTATCGCTCCAGGTGCTCCAATTAGCTGTCATTAAAAAGCTAACTTGTCGTACTTTAACACCATTAACATACAAGCTCAGGGTTTCTGTTGTACCCACCCCATTGGCATATCTGCAAGAAATATTTCTTGAGCCAGCAGATAATGTATTAACTGTGTATTGGATATAGTTACCCGCAGTGCTGACACTAGCCCAAAATCCGGTACCTGAATAACCTACATGATCAGTCGCAATCGCTCCTCCAGAACGTTCTGCATTCTCTGATTCATATTTACCTGTAACAGCATCTGATGAAGGAGTTGTTACATTTAACACTGCACTTGAGGCAGAGATATTACCGGCAGGATCTTTGGCCTTCATGGTTACAGCATAAGTTTTATTTTTAGTAAGTCCGCTTATGGTGATCGGGCCTCCAGTTGAAGTAGTATTTAAGACACCATCCAGATAAATATCATAACTTGACACATTCACATTATCGATAGATGAAGCCCAGTTTAACTGAAATGAAGTACCGAAGACTGCTGATGCCGTTAAATCAGCCGGAGCACTAGGTGCCTGAGTATCTGTAAAATCTTCAATATACATGGTCCCATTTCCACTGGCACCTAGAAATACCCGGCCATACACCTGACGGTCGGCTGCCATGCCTTGGGGAGTTACACCGGTATGAACTGGAGCGCAAACGATCTGCCATGTAGCACCATAATCATTTGAACGGAAAAGTCCATTCGCAATATTGTTTACGGTTCCTAAAACATACAGTGCAGGAACTGTGGGAGTAGCCGGAGATGCTTTTCCAAAAGAAATACTATTAGCAACCTGAATGTTGCCAATTGTTGCAAATGTTGCTCCCGAGTCGCTTGAGTGACGCAAGCCACTGGTTCCCTGTGCTATCCAGACATCACCTTCTTTGCCGGGTGTAGTTTCAACAGCCATAGGATTGGTGTACCATGGATAAGGCAAGGCACCCCCTGCTGTAAAAGTAATTCCTCCATCTATACTGAAAAACATCCTACCCGCATAATAAAAGTAGAACTTATCTCCGTTCACTTTATCGGCAGCTAATGGAAAAACCAGTCCTGATGCAAATACATTAGCACCTCCAATACTACCTGTAGGAAGAGTCGTAATCTTGGTCCATGTTGTACCACGGTTGGTTGAACGATAACAAGGTCCACCCTGCGTTGCCCATACCATGGTTTCGTTAGTTGCAGAAACGGCGATTCTTCCTCCTGTAGCATCTGAGGGGCAAGTCCAAAAAGTATAAGTATTACCGCCATCAGCAGAATAACCGGCATATCCGGTACCCGCCCAGCCATGACGCCCTACACGGACAATAAAATTAGGATTGGTTTCCTGTACAGCCACACCGGTCATATTTCCGGCATCTCCACTCCAACTCCAGGGAAAAAGTGATATCATGCCCACCGAAGGTGAAACTGTAAGAGATTTGTGATCCCAGCCACCAATGTCCGCCACATTTGAATGTAACAAATTTACCCCGGATGGAGGACAAAGTAAATTTCCGGTTGCACACGATTCTTCTTCTCCTGCACCACGGGCCTTCCAGGTTACATTACTACCGGTCCAAATATTGGTAGTTTGATGTGGATTAAAAAAATCACTAAACCAAACCATGTTTTGATCGAACGGATCCCAACAGAAATCGTCTAAGCCAGCGCCAATGCCACCTGAGAACCAAGGTATCTCTGAGACATCCTTAACAGGAGAAATTGCAGTCCAACTGGCACCACCATTATTGCTCACAAATTGACTGAAACGATAGGGAGACCAGGAACTTTCCCCTACAATAACCTGATCACTATTGTTTGGATTTACGTCAATAGCCTGATAACGTGTTGTTAATGGGGGTGTAACATCTGACCATGCAGATCCGTTCCATTTAGCCACCCCAGTATTATGAGTAACATACAAAATTCCATTACTATGTATCACACCACGGTTTATATTTATGGGACTACCTACCATTAATAAAAAATTAACTCCACCATCAGTGCTGCGATAAACACCAGCAAGACTGCCAATATAAATTGTTTTTGTAACGCCAGAAATTGTTCCGCTACTGATGTCAAATGCAAGAAAGGTCCCACACAAATCGTTCAGTTTGGACCACGAGCCTCTTTCACCTGCTGCTGCACTTTTAAATGTACCATTTATAGCGGTTACTCCAGTTCCCGGACGTGTTGTAACATAAACAACATTACTGTTTTGCGGATCAACAGCTAACCGTTGCCCTGAATATTGATCACTATTCGATTGAATATCAAGTGGCAGCTGGCAATCTATCCAGGTGTCACCCCTATCAGTCGATTTCAACATGGTGCATTTTGCACCAGAGAGTGTCGCGAAAAGGATATTACCAGATGTGTCACTGGGGTCAAAAGCAACGTTTTGGGCGGCTCCCCAATAACCGGGCAGTAGTGAATAAAATAAACCTTCCCAACGTTGTGAGGTATTGTTCCAACGGTATGGGGTCCCAACATCGGTTGTTATGTAATACAAATTTTGCACTTTTGGATGCGCCTGAATACTTGTGACAGCACCACCACCGCCGACTCGGACAGTTTTCCATTGCGCGTTAATTTGTACGAAAGAGCTGAGAATAAATGCTAGTATAAAGAGCATTTGTTTTTGGAGAAAATGTAATTTCCTTCTCATAATTTTTATTTAAAATTGAATTCAATTTGATAATAAGAAATATTTTAATTAAGTAATACTAAGTGCTTTATTTTGACAAATGCATTTCCATTTGACGAAATTCTCCTAGAGCTGGTATGGCATGAAAATTTTCCACCACTAAACCTTCTGTAAAATTAGTAATGAGTCCATAAACAGGCAAACAAGTATCATACATTCCACGATTTGGGTAACCATTAGCTTGCCAGTTTACGGGTGTGCATTTATCATGGTTTGTTCCAGGGGTTCCACATTGTATAGTAACGTCACGAAGTGTAATCCGTTTTACAGGATGCCCTTCGTAACCGGCAATAATAACCGGATAGGGGCCAACGTTTTTTGCAAATAAATTGGAAATAGTTACATCTTCCAACTTAAGATCACCAGCTATTTTTGTTGATTTTCCATTTTCGTTTACGCCCTGGGATTTATCTGCTGCATCACCGTAACCTTGTCGCGCTACATTTCCAGATAATCTATTACCAAGCCGAATATGGATTGGATTTTGGACATCTTCCATACAGACATTCGTGATTAGGACTTGTCGTAATGTCCCGCCATCGGTAGTAGCAATATCAATACCACTCAAGCCACCCCAAACCCTCATAGGATGCATCATTATCTTAGATATTGAACGGTGAATAACAATATTTGAAATACAAATATTTTCAAAACCACCAACTGAACCTGTTCCTAGTTTAACAGCCGATGCATGTGAAGATACTATGCAATTGGTTACAACAATATTTTTTGATGGGTTTTCGCCTTCTGATTTAATACAAATACCGTCATCGCTTGAGTCAATATGACAATCACTAACCATTACATCATTCGAAGAATCTATATCAAGACCATCATTGTTTTTATTAGCGTGATTAAATACATCAAGCCCATGAATGCGTACATTGGAGCAACTAAAATACCTTTGCATCCAAAATGCCGATGAACGAAGTTTCAAATTCTCGACTGAAACATCCGTACAATTCACAAAAAGCAGTCCGTAAGGACGGTTAGGACTATTTTCAACTCCATCCCTAAAACATTGAGATTCACCCGAACCATCAATAATTCCACCACCACAAAGATGAATGTTTCGTTGTGAATCGGCACGAATAAATGCTTTCCAGGGGACGACATCCATTCGACTTATCACACTTGACTGAATCAACTTAAATTCACTGGTATCAGGTATGGCTTTAAGTGTTGATCCTGAATTAATAAAAAGTGTCACATTATCTTTTAAAGTCAAATTACCGGATAAATATATTCCTCCTGAAAGTTCAACTTTTCCACCCCCAATCGCTGAACATTCATCAATTGCTGCTTGAATCGCTTTTGTATTACTTGTAATTGCATCAGCTTTTGCTCCAAATTGTTCTACTTTGAAATCATGAATTGAAGGGACTAACAGTGGAGTATTTGATTCATACGGTTGTAAAAAGAAAGCATTAGCATCCACACAAAAAACAAATGACATTAATGTTAAAAGCAAACTAATTATTTTCATGATGTACTGTTCATATCATAGTATTACATCATTCTAATTGAGGCAAAAGCTCCCTTAAAGTCGATGATAACTATAAATCAAATTCTAATATTGAAACTAAACTCATTCCATGGTACAAAAATAAGTTGTACAATACAATTTCAATCATGTTTTTTCATCCAAACATGATACTTTTTCGACAATTCATTCAAGAAATAATGATTCTATGATTGGAATTCATTTTTTTCAAATAATTCCTCAATAGCTTTTCTAATTACGTCTTTAAATCGTCAGTTTTTATACGCAAAAAGAGCAACCTCCTAGAAAGTTACTCTCTTATATCAATTCTAATCCTGTCCTCTTATTCCTTTTTTCCTCCTTATTGTTGAACTGTCGATTCTGTATTTTTCAAAATTTAGTACTTATTCCGGATTTCAATTCGATTTCTTTACCATTTACTTTCAAAACAGCTTCTATTCCTTTGGGAATAAATACTTCTCCCCTATAACTATTATTTTTACTTTTAGAAACATGGATTTTTAGATTTCCATTTTTATTAAATATGGAACCTTTCACCCATGTAAGGTTTCCTAAATGAGGTTCAATAATATATTTCGTCATCCCTGCATTTACAGGTTGAAAGCCACAAACTATCGTGAGCAACTCGTAAGTGGGAAAAGCTGACCAGGCATGACAGTCACTTCTGCTTGATAGATCAGGATATTCCGGAAATGTTGTAAAACCCTCTTTCAATAATTGTTTCCAATCATCTAGTTGATCGACATAATTTTGTTGAATATTGTTTTTTACCAATGCTATATGATAATAGGCTCTGAATTGCAGCGAAATTTGGATCAATGATTTATCATTAATTAATCTTTTCAATACATCTTTCGCTAAATCACCTCCGATACATCCTGTACAGACAGCCAATATATTACTATGTTGACTAAAAATAATCTTTTCCGGTGTTTCCGATATGTACTTTTTATCTTTATCATAACAAAGTTCAAATACCGATTTATTAATTTTATTCAACAAAGATTCATATTTATTCCTTAATTCGATATTTCCTGATAAATCCATTATTTCTTTAGCCTTCATTAGCCCATAGGCAAATTGCAAAGTCAAAAGGGCTGAATTTCCTGTTTTTGATCCTGTTGGCTCACAAATACTTGCATTTTCGGGCGACCATGGCCATACTGAATTGCAGTCAACAAAATTCCAATAGGGCATTGGTCCTAATAAATACTGTTTATTTAAATGATGTGTATACCAACCCATCACTTCTTCTATGCCCTTTAAATGATCATTTACAACAGTTTTATCACCCGAATAAAGCAAATAATTATAAATCATATCTACCCATGCAAGCGAGAACTGAGGTATTATTTTTCCAATGCCATTACCCGGATAGGCACAAAAAGTCAACTCATCTGACTGTCGGGACCAATCACCCTGGTCAATAGCATTGTGCATAAGCCGTAAGTCACCGGATAACAGGCAAGTGATTGGATTTGAATATGGGAAGTCTCCAAAATATTGTAGTCGCTCAAAATACGGGCAATCAACATAATTTTCATGTGCGCATAACCGACCGGTCCGCCATCCAACAGTAAATATTTTATTAATTAGAGTGTCATTACACTCAAATGACGAATTTAATTTGAACGGATAAGCATTAAACAGAGAAGAGAAACTGTGGATGATTAATGGTTCCTCTTTCGTTTCAATACTTAGTTCAACATAACGAAATGTACGAAACCATAAAGTTGTAAATACAATATTCTCATCTCCATTTGGAACAAATATGTCATACATACCCAATACTTTGCCATCAGTTGCATTTCGTTCCAATTCTTTTCCATGTTCATCAAAAAGTGACTCACTATACATTAATTTGATGTTGGAATTTTTTCCTTTAGATACTTTCAAAATAGGATAAGCGCAAGTCTCAACCGATTGATCAATCAAAAATTTTACCCGGGTATTCGGTGGTATTGTTTCAGTTTGGTTTTTAATAAATTTTGCCGTAAAATTCTGATTCGAAGTTTTTATAACCCTTGAAAAAGTTTGCGGTGTTTCCTCCATAAAAGGGATAGATCGTGGTACCAATTTCCATTCATACGTCTTTTTTTCCATGGCTGTTGGAATACCCTGATTAAGACACGAAACCGGTATAAATAAATCAGGTGTTTTAAGTTGAGTCTTCCACGAATATGGATAAAGATTTGCATTGAAGTTTTCATTCGGACCGGCGCCTATATCTTCGTTAAACTCTTCTCTTGGAGTGGCAAAGAATTTTATGGCTTCACATTTTCGAACTGTCCATGAATCATCAGTATTAACATCACTTTCAGTCTTTGAATCACCTTGCATAATAAAAGCAGTACGATAGGACATTTGATTCCAGGGAGAAAGCGTTCCCCAGTTCCATACTTCAGCCGCAATTATATTTTCTCCGGACTTGAGATAAGGAGCAATATCATAGGTATCGTAAAACCAGTGCTGTATATCACTCACTGCCGGTCCGGTTCCAATGTAATTGCCATTTACAAATAATTTATACCGGTTATCGGCCGATATATGTACCACAAATTCTTTGGGTACGGTTTGTGTTACCATGTTTTTTCGAAACAAAAATAAACCGTTTGCCTTTAAAGAATACAAACCCTCCGTATGTGTGATCCATTGAGCTTTCCATTCATGCACTAATAGTTCATTTGGAATTTTAGGATTTTGCGCCCAACCTTGCAAAGTTGAATTTAATAAAATGAAAATACTAATGAAAATGTGTTGCTTTTTCATACTAAATAATTTAGGGATATCAACCTTCTAATTTTATACATTGTTATGAGATGTAAGATTAAAAAGTGTCCAAATACTTTAGAAAACGACTTTAAAGATAGGTATTTTGTGTGTCTCACCCATAAAATGATTTGATCTTTACTACTTTTGTTTTTATTTCAAATACTTTATTTCAAAATTTTCATCTAGATTCTATAGCTTTCGTATCATCTTTTCTCTTCTGATCCTTTAAAACAGAATCTTTTCATTTAGGCAATTTGATTTAATTGCCTAAATAAGAAGATTAAAATCAAAAAGCTTTATCAATTTTCTCTTATTTGAACTGTAAAATTAGAGGACTACGTAACTATTAATCTAAAATGATTTTTTGAGTCGTGCGAGTATTACCTATCTTTAAAACACATAGATATACTCCACTTTTATAGGCTTCTCTTTTAACAACGAATGAATTATCACCAGAGTTTAAACAACCTGAAAAGAATGTCGACATTAATTGACCAGTTAAACTGTAAAGTTGGAAATTGACTTTTTCGGATTTATTCGGCACTGCCCGTAAAGCAGGTACCTAAGCGGTTTTACATTCGTTAAATATTTAATGAAAGTTTTTTAAATAAATGGAATTAATTACAATCCATATTTCTTTAAAATTTTAATAACCTCAAGTCCCCATGGCAGATATGCAGCTTGTGTGATATGTACTCCATCTTTTGAATTTTCAGGTTTAAGTGCTTTATCGTTTGAAAGGAATTGATTCAAATCAATATAATCAAAATTATTTTTTTCACAATAGTTCTTCAATTTCACATTTAGCTTGCGAATTATTTTATTAAGTTTTAAGTCATACTGTGTGAAAATAATTGATTGCAATACTGGTGTAACATTATTTTTTTTTAATTCCTGTAAAGCAGTAACATGATTCTGGTAAATTCTTTCCGGAGGAACACCAAGGTACAAATCGTTGATTCCACCTTCCATAAAACATATCACCGGTTTTAGCTTAACCAGATTTTTGATTGTCCATATCAATTGTCCTGTTGTATATCCTGGAATTCCCCAGTTTGTAACATCCGAATTTTTAAGAACTACATTCCAATCACCCTGATAGGTGATAGAATTTCCATACATAACGATTTTTCTATTTATTGTAATTGTATCAGTCTGATTACTCCTGTATGGTTTTGCTTTCGTTGTTTCAGTTTGTGAAAAACACGGCAGAAAAAAACAACAGGTAAATAAGATAAGAATTAAATTTTTCATATTTTTAAGTTTAAATAATTATTAGTGAAATCATTAAGTTTTACTGATATATCGCAATTAGTTTTGATTGTTGTACAAAAGTTTTAAAAGCCTTATCAACAACGGACTAATAAATCTTTCGAAAGTTCAGGTTCTTATCGGTAACGATTGAATCTCAGGAGAATCGAAATTATGCCGTAAAAACAACAATCATCAAATCAATTTTTTGTTATTAACAAGATTGTTTTTTGTTATTAAATACAAACCCAGTCTGTTTTAAATACATAAATAAGAAAGAAATAGGAATAATTTCTCCTATCTATACAATTTTAGTTACTCGAAATGTTATCCTGATATTCCTGGACAGAATTATTATCGTACAATTATTTTCTTCGAAAAACTTCTTCCGGCATCAAATCCTGTGACCATATAAAAACCAGCAACTAAAGGAATAGAAACATTCGAGGAATTAGCTGTTTGATTTACTAAAAGTATTCCCGTTACAGCATACACTCTTAATTGGGCACCAATCGATAATCCTTGAATTTTAAGAATATGGTTTTCAATAAAACATACCAACTGTTTAATATTTTCAATGCCGGTAGTTCCCGAAACTGCTTCATAGGCACCCATATCAAACCCCGCTCCTTTTGGACGAACAGTGATTCCTGTTATGTCTGTTGTAACAGCAGTAACAGGTATTCCGGCATCAATAGCAGCAGAGGTTGAAGATAAACTCCAGTCACCGTTTGCTGCATCGGTGAACGAGGCAGAAGTAAGTCCGGTGATACAACCTGCTTTATTAGCATAAGCAGTAGGAACGGTGATATCAAAACCACAATAGGTTACTTCCGGGTCTTTGCCTGAAGTTGTATAGTAACCTATTGGATTACTACTACATTTATAGAAAAGGCAATTGGTAAAAGTATTAGTTACTCCTACGCCCCAACCTAAATATATACCTACTTCTGAACCTGTAGAATTTACGTTACCGGCGATAGTACAATTTTGATAAATGCATGTTCTGCCTGCCCCCTGCTGATGACATGTTGCTCCTGTATTCCCTGTTATCAAACAATTTCTGACTAAAGTGTTTGACATGTCAACATTAATGGCAGAACCGACATTTTTGCCAGTTCCGATAACATTTCCTTTTAAAATGGTATTTGTTAAGTTCAATGTCGAGCCATTTGAATAAGTGGTAAATATTCCACCACCACCATTATTATCAATGGTGGTTGGTGCTTTAGAAACGTTGCTATTGATGGTACAACCGTTCACGTTGAAAATTCCCCTGCTTAAATAAAGACCACCGCCATTACCGGTAGAACCGGTGGTGCCGGTAGCTGTGTTAGACGAAATTACACATTGTGTAACATTAATAGGATTGCCTTCCCAACCACCGTTTGTAACATCCATAAACACTCCTCCACCATTAATCTTGGCAGTATTGGAAGATATGCTACAATTGGAAATGGTCAGTGATAGCCCTGCTGTGAATGCGGCACCTGCAACTGCATTTACACCCCCACCACTACCGGTTGTAGTCGTATTATTGGAAATAATACAGTTATTAACGACTGCTCCACCAGTTTTAGCGTTGATATTAACTCCACCCCCAGAGTTATAGGCTGTGTTATTGTTAATAGTGCAACCATCTACGGTGGCTAACTGGGTTATGGTCACACCACCTCCATTTCCACCACCTCCTGTATTGGCACAGGAATTGTCATGAATGTACGAATTTAACAGTTTCCCACCTGTTGTCAGAAAGACTCCTCCGGCATAGATTCCTCCGGCAGTTTCCGGACCTGTTATCGTGTTGTTTCTCACGATGCAGTTCTGAACAATAGAAGAACTTGTAATTTTCACTGCAGCTGCATTGCCATCGGTTGAGGTTACAGGATAGGCACATTTTTGAATTGTTAACCCATCAATGGTTGCACCTGTACTGTTCACAAAGCCTCTTACAAGATTATTTCCGTCAATTATAGTTTCGTTTGTAAAATCCCAGGCATTAGTACCTTTCACACGTCCAGTAATAGTTTGTTCAGTTCCAGCAAAACCACCGTAAATTTTCTCTTTAGTTTTCGTAACGATTGAATCTGTCAGAGTGTAAGCTCCTTTGATAATCCAGATTTGATCACCTGCGCTAAAAGTTGTAGCTTTATACCACTCGTCTAATGATTGGCCTTGAATAGTTAAGTCGACCACCGTTCCTGTAACTCCACTCCAAGCCGCACCTGTTCCACCTGGTTGTACAAGAAATGTAGTACCTGGTGGAGTTTGTGTATCAATATCTGGAATTGTTCCCACAAAAAAACCATTTCCTCCTGCACCAATAAAGACTCGTCCATAGACCTGACGGTCTGCCGCCATAGCAAGCGGTGCCCTACCTATTGCGGGAGTACCGAGGCTCTCCCACGTTACTCCGTTATCATTAGACCGGAAAAGAGAACTATTAATATTATTTACCGTTCCAAAAACATAAACGGCTGGAATTGTAGGGGTGAAAGGGGATGCCTTGCCAACTCCTATGAAATCAGCTCTTTGAACATTGCTGATCCTTGTAAAGGACAAACCAGAATTTATCGAGTGGTATAAGCCACCAGAACCGTTCCACATCCCAACCCAGATGTCACCTTCTATGCCTGGCGTGGTTTCCACAGTCACATTGTTTGAAATATAATTAGCGGGCAAGCCATTTCCTGCAACGGTAAATGAAACGCCCCCATCGGTACTGACATACATTCCACCGGTGTTTTTGTAAACGTAGAATTTATTACCGTTCATTTTATCAGAGGCTAAGGGGAACACGCAACCCGATGAAAACACATTAGCACCACCGCCGATAATTCCTGAAGGAAGAGTAGAGATCGGTTGCCAACTGGATCCACGGGTAGTTGAACGTTGAGGAGCACCCGATTGCGGTACCCACACCAGGGTTTCGCTGGTTGCCGAAACGGCAATCCTGCCACCTGAAACATCTGACGGAATATTAAAAAGGGTATATGTATTACCACCGTTATCTGAATAACCTGCATATCCTGGGCCACTCCATCCCGCACGGCCTACTCGGGCAATAAAATTGGGATTGTTTTCCTGAACAGCCACCCCGGTCATATTAGCCCAACCGCCATCAGATCTCCACGGGAAAAATAGCTGCATACCAACTTCAGGTGGTGCGGTTAGCGACTTGTGATCCCAACCTCCGATATCTGCCAAAGTGGAGTGCAATAAATTGCTCCCTGAAGGGGGACAAAGCAGATTGCCGCACGGAACGGTTTCTTCATGACCCGCAGCACGTGGTTTCCATATAGGATTAGGAAACGCCCATATATTGGTAGTTTGACTTGCGAAGAAAAAATCGGTCATCCAAACCATGTTCTGATTGAAAGGATCCCAGCAGAAATCCTGCAAATTTTGACCAAGGGCGGTGCCAAACCAAGGAACCTCGCTCAGATCGGCTATAGCGGCAGTGTGAGTTTCCATATAAGTCCAGTTTGCTCCACCATCATTACTCCGGTAAGCATTGAAAAGGTAGTTGCTGAATGAATTACTGTTCACTACTACCTGATTGCTGTTATTAGGGTTTACTTCAACACCGGCATAACCACCGGCAGAGGGAGGTGTAATGTTTAACCAGGTGCTTCCATTCCATTTAAACAATCCTAAACCAGATGATACATAGAAGGTTCCATTGCTGTGGATCGATGCCCTGTTTGCGTTGGCAGGGCTACCGCTCATCAGGGCGAAATTGATTCCACCATCAGTGCTGAGGTAAACGCCTTCAGCGGTTCCAATAAAAATATTTTTGGTCACACCCGAAACCATGCCTCCGCTGAGATCAAAGTAAATAAAATTTCCATACAAATTATTAATTTTAGTCCACGAAGTTCCGGCATTTATGCTTTTAAAAGTTCCATTGGTAGGAACAACACTTGTATATGAGCGAGTGGTTACATATACCACATTGCTGTTTTGCGGGTCAACAGCCAGACGTTGTCCCTTACTTTGGTCACTATTAGTTTGTATGTCAAGTGGAATGAGGCAATCTGTCCAATTATTGCCCCGATCAGTTGATTTAAGTATAGTTCCATTTTGGGATGCGCCATACGTATTATTGATGGTCGCGTAAAGTATATTGCCGGAGGCATCACCCGGTGCAAAAGCGATGTTCCCGCATGAATTTCTAGACCAATCGCTTGCTGGACGGTTATAAAACAAACCTTCCCACCGTTGCGTGGAATTATTCCATCGGTAAGGAGTACCCACGTCAGTGGTTATAAAATATAGGTTTTGAACCAGTGGATGAGCCTGTATACTTGTGGTCATACCACCACCACCTATTCGAACGGTTTTCCAGTTGTAAGTTTGGGCGGTTGCATGCATGCATAACCCAGAAAGATACAGCGCGAATATTAGTAAACCGGACTTCCATGTTTTTTTCGAAAAAAAATTATTTTTCATGATTTTAAAAATAAAATGTTACAATATGCAAATCAGGTGTTTTTTATAATCAGACAAAATTTAATTGAAAGTTTATAAGGTAAATGAGATGAAAAGAAATAAATAATATTAAAAACAGAATAGACAGGACTGAACTCCCATCTATTCTATTAATTCTAAATATTTAATCTAATTTTAAACATTTATTTATGAGAAAATTTCAATATCCGTCCTTTACATTTAAATAGTTATCGTACAATTACTTTCTGTGAAAAGCTTTTACCGGCATCGACTCCTGTCACCATATAAAAACCAGCTGCTAAAGGAATAGATACTGTAGAGGAATTAACAGATTGATTCACTAAAAGTACTCCTGTGACAGAGTATACTCTTAATTGAGCGCCATCTGATAAACCTTGAAATTTAAGAGTATGGTTTTCATTAAAACAAACCAATTGTTGTTTAATGTCGTTTACTAAAGCGGTGGTTCCCGTAGTTGCTTCATAAGCACCCATATCATAAGCCACTCCTTTGGGACGAACAGTGATGCCTGTTATGTCTGTTGTTACAGCAGTAATGGTCGTTCCGGCATCAATAGCAGCAGAGGATGAAGATAAACTCCAGTCACCGTTTGCAGCATCGGTAAAAGACGCAGAAGTTATTCCGGTAATGCAACCTGTTTTTGTAGCATAAGTAGTCGGAACTGCTACATCAAAACCACTATAGGTTACAACTGGGTCTTTTCCTGTATTTATCGTTCCCGAGATTGGATTTGATGAACTTTTATAGAATAGACAATTGGTAAAAGTACTGATTCCACTTACCTGCCAACCTAAATATATAGCAGCTTCCGCACCCGTAGAGGTAACGTTACCAGCAAGAGTACAATTTTGATAAGTGCATAATCTGCCGGCACCCTGAGCGTGAAAATTTGCGCCTATATTACCAGTTATTAAACAGTTTCTGACTAACGTGGAAGCTATGTCAGTATTTATGGCTGAACCCGCATTTTTCCCAGTTCCAATAACATTCCCTTTCAGAATGGAATTAGTCAGGTTCAATGCAGTACCGCTTGAGTAGGGAATAAATATTCCACCACCACCATTATTATCTACGGTAGTAGGTGCTTTACAAACATTGCTGTTGATTGTACATCCACTCACGTTGAAAATACCTCTTAGCAGATAGATACCTCCACCATTACCGGTTGAACCCGTAGTACCGGTAGCTGTGTTTGACGAGATAATACATTTCGTAATATTGATCGGATTGCTTTCCCAATTGGTACCGTTAGTAACATCCATACTGATACCGCCACCATTCAATTTAGCTGTATTGGAAGATATGGTACAATTAGAGATAGTCAATGATAGCCCTGTTGTAAAAGCAACACCATTACCAGCACTTACTCCGCCACCACTACCATTTGTTGTGGAATTATTATTAATAATACAGTTATTAACAAGTGCTCCACCTTTATTAGCATAGACATAAACTCCCCCACCAGCATTATAAGCTGTATTGTTGTTAATGGTACAACCATCCACAGTGGCTAACAGGTTTATGGTAACACCACCGCCATTTCCTCCACCTCCTGTATTGGCACAGGAATTATCATGAATGTATGAATTTAATAATTTCCCGCCTGTTGTCAGATATACTCCTCCTGCGTAGATTCCTCCTACAGTAGCCGGCCCTGTTATCGTGTTGTTTTTTACGATACAGTTCTGCACAATAGAAGAACTTGTAATTTTAACAGCAGCTGCATTGCCGCCAGTAGAGGTTACAGGATAGGCACAGTTTTGAACTGTCAACCCATCAATAGTTGCACCTGTACTGTTCACAAATCCTCTTACCAGATTATTTCCATCAATCATAGTTTCGTTTGTAAAATCCCAGGTATGTGCCCCTTTCGCTCTGTCTCCTATGGCATGTTCGGTTCCGGCAAATCCACCACGAATGGTTTCTGTGGTCTTGGTAACCAATGAATCTGTGAGGGTATAAGTTCCTTTGATGAGCCAGATTTCGTCTCCGACGTTGAAAGTGGTTGCTTTGTACCAGTCGTTTAATGATTTGCCTTGAACACTTAAATCAACTACAGTTCCTGTTACAGTTCCGTCCCAAATGGCACTTGTTCCACCTGGTTGTATGAGGTATACAGATGATGCTGTTCCTGTTGGAGCAGTTGGGTCTGTATTTATTTTCACAGTTATCGCTGCTCCATTTGGATAAGCATCATACGTAGCTAAGCCATGAACTACAGGAACAGAGTATGTCTTTGTTCCCTGAGTGATATAAGCACTGACCCATGAGGCAGGAACCTGAGTGATCACTGTGAGAGGCATATCATAAAGCCCTTGATCCAGCGTCCCTGTCATGGTCAACTGGATTTCAGTATCGTTTGATTTCAGCACCTGGAAAGTGGGTTTATTGTCGCGTTCCATCTGATACTTATATTGCGATATATGATCGGTAATCCAAAGATCACCTTTATCCCTTCGTGTGGCAAGTCCATCAAGCACTCCACGTAAGGTATCTTTGTTTAATGCCCAAAAGTCCTGAAATCCCCAATCTGGATCCCCTTCACTCGGCCGGCGTTCCACTCCATGGGTAATGAGATATTCCATTCCTTTTGAAGCGATTGCCTTATCGGCCAACGCTAACATCTGTTTAACCGTTTGCCAGTGATAAACAGCTCCATGACCGTCAAATGTACCACGGGAAATCAGGTTATTTGCGGCTAATAAATTAGTCAGGTCCGCACCATAGCTAAACCAGGTAGTTACCCCGGGCTGTCCATAGGAAATAAGATGAGGCTTGCCATCTTTATAAAAGATACTCATGATTTTCTGCTGACATTTTACAACTTCTGTGTCTTCAATTGCCCAGGTGGCAGCACCATTGTGAGTCCAGGTATGATCTGCATAGACCATTCCGGTCTTGGGAATCAGATTTTCCCATTCATTGGGACCTTCCACAGCAGGGTTTGACCATTTATTCCCCCCGGGATTAACGTATAAAGTCGCAATCATTTTACGCTTTAGAAGTTCAGGGATCGCTACCTGGTAGGCGGAGTTTAACCCATCATCAAACATGAGCAGGAAAGCAGCAGTTTTGTTATCCTTCCAGTTTGCAACCTGTGAATCTGTTACAGCTGCATGGGTGAATTGAATAAAAACCATTGACAATAACAAACAATAAATCAATGTTTTGAGAGAAATAAACTTAGTTTTCATGATTTTAAATTTAGTGTGTTTTGAAAAGTAGATTCAAAAACATTTAAGAATCTTTTAATAAACATTTAATGACGTTCATTCAACAACCATATTAGGTAGGTTGTAGGAATAAAGCATTAAAATACTTGAATTAATTTTAGAGAGTGGTCAATTAAAATAATTGACCACTTCTAAAATTCAACTTAAACGTACATCTTTTTCAACGAATAATCTAAACCCAATTTTACCATTATTTGCAACAATAATATTTAAGTCTTGCAACAAATATGAGAATCAATTTAAATTATAGTTTTTTTTCAAGAAATTAAGCACAACTACTTTATTTTTTTTACCTTTTAAAATAGTTAGTCACAGGATAATTAAAATTAATGTATGATTACTTTTCTGGTAATGTTTTTCCCGGCAACATCTATTGAAACCAGATAAATACCTGAACCGAATGAATTATTGATCACCGTCATTTTTCCTGTTGTACAAATATGCACCAATTTATTTCCCATAACATTATAGATAGTGATCATTCCTTCCGAACCAATAGTTCCATCCCTGTTGACAATAATTTGACCTGTTGCATTTTTGTAAACAGACAGGCTCAAATTGGCGTCTTCCGTGTTTTCTATTCCGGTTACGGTAGAAGAAAATCCTGTTTTTGTAGCAGTTCCACCAGGTGTAGTAACACTCACACTACCGGTAGATCCCGATCCAACTACTGCTGTAATCTGAGTTGCAGAATTTACAACAAATGAAGTTGCTGCCGTACCTCCAAAACTAACTGCGGAAGCAGCTGTCAGGTTTGTTCCGGTAATTACTACTGACGTACCGCTTCCTGCAGTGGTGGGTGTAAAACTAGTAATGGTTGGTGGGACAGCGCTTACTGTTCCATTATAAACATTATAAGTAACATTATAGTTACTTGCTAAGAAACTTCCAGTACCAGTCGCTAATGAAGGAGTAACTACATAAGGGGCTCCTACAGCTGTTGTTGCAGAAAGTCCGGCTGCATCAGGGGTTAATGTGATGCTGGTTACAGTTTCTCCTGAAACCTCAGCACCATTCGTCGTAAAGTTGCTTGTACTTGTTCCTACACTCAATGCTGTACCATAGATTTTTGTTGGTCCCGTAGCTGTAATGGTTAATGCCTTGGCACTTACTGCATTTCCGCTTGCAGCAGTAGTTATATTTACAGCAGTGGCACTTGTGCTCGACAAGACTATATTTTTTGCATTATAGGTGCCTGAAACTCCGGCGGATGCAGTTAAACGAATTCGTAAAGTTCCACTTGCATATCCACTCGTTTGGGTAAAAGTAGCAGTACTACCATAAGTTGTTCCATCACTGGAAACTTCAAAACCTGCTGGAGCTGTTGCCGTAACATTGGCTGTTAATCTTACCCCCCCCACTGTAAATGATTGGATGGTTGAGGTTGTTCCGTAAGTTGTTGTAAAAGCTGTGGCTGTACCAGCCTTATAGATAGTAGGACTGGAAATCCATGTAAATCCAGACTTAGAATTGGTACCAATGGCTGTGCTAACGGTTACACTTCCTGAAGCGCTTGCACCAACGGTGGCAGTAATCTGAGTATCTGAATCAATATTATATGTCGTGGCAGCCGTACCTCCAAAGCTAACGGCTGTGACTCCGGTAAACCCAGTTCCCGTAATGACCACTGAATTGCCGGAACCTCCAACTGGAGGAGTAAAGGAGCTGATAACAGGACTAGAGTAGGTAAATCCTGCCAAGGTACCGGTTCCAAGTGGTGTAGTAACACTTACACTTCCTGAAACAGTCGATCCAACTGTGGCTGTAATCTGAGTATCAGAATTAACAATATATGATATTGGGGCCGTACCACCAAATTTCACAACTGAGGTTCCAGTCAGATATGTTCCAGTAATTACGACACTTGCACCGTTGCCCGCAGTGGTAGGTGTAAATGAAGTGATTGTTGGTACTCCAAGAGATGCGGTTCCACTGGGTGTTGTAACGCTTACAATTCCTACGGATGCAGAATTAGTTACAGCGGTAATTTTAGTATCCGAATTTACAGTAAATGATTTGGCTGCCGTGCCGCCAAAGCTAACTGCTGTTGCACCGGTCAAATTTAATCCTGTTATTGTTACCGTTGTATTGGAAGCTCCCGTTGTTGGGGAAAATAAAGTGATAACTGGTGCAGGAAGATATCCTGTACAAGTAAAACCAGCCAGTGTACCTATTCCACCGGGTGTTGTGACGCTTACATTTCCTGTACCGCCTAAGCCAACGGTGGCAGTAATCTGAGTGTCAGAATTTACAGTGAATGAACTTGCTGCCACACCACCAAAGCTAACGGCAGTTGTTCCAGTCAGATTCGATCCGGTAATGGTTACCGTTGCCCCACTTGCTCCACTGGTTGGAGTAAAGGAACTAATAGCAGATGGTGTTTCATACGCTCCCATATCATATGCCGATCCTTGAGGACGAAGATTTGTTCCTGAAATATCTGTAGTAACAGCAGGGATCGTTGTACCTGCATTAATAGCAGCAGATGTTGGTGATAAGCTCCAGTCACCGTTTGCTGCATCGGTAAATGAGGCAGCTGTAAGTCCGGTAATACAACCTGTTTTTGTTGCATAAGTTGCAGGAACTGCTGCAAGGTCAAAACCACAATACATTACTACAGGATCCATGTTTGCATTTATTGTTCCTGAGATTGGATTAGTGGAACTTTTATAGAAAATACAATTGGTAAAAGTACTGATTGCTCCTACTTGCCAACCTAAATTCAAACCAGCTTCACTACCTGTAGAGGTTACGTTGCCTGCAAGAGTGCAATTTTGATAGGTGCATTGTCTAGCTGCTCCCTGAGTGTGAAATGTTGATCCTGTATTGCCTGTTATTAAACAGTTTCTTACTAATGTTGATTGGATGTCGGTATTAATGGCAGAACCAACATTTTTGCCCGTTCCAATAACATTCCCTTTTAGTGTAGAATTAAGCAAGTATAAAGCTGTTCCGGCTGAATAAGGGATAAATATACCACCACCACCATTATTATCTGTCGTTGTATTGGAATTTGAAACATTGTTGTTTATGGTGCAACCATTTACATTGAAAATACCTCTGAGCAGATAAATGCCTCCGCCATTACCGGTTGACCCGGTTGTTCCGCTTGTTGAATTAGAGGAAATTGTACATTTTGTAATGTATATTGGATTGCTTTCCCAACTGGTAGTATTTGTAACATCCATACTGATCCCGCCACCGTTCGATTTACCCGTATTAGATGAAATGGTACAATTAGAAATAGTCAAGGATAGCCCGGCTGTAAAAGCAAGACCAC
>CAIYOZ010000310.1 GCA_903927945.1 uncultured Bacteroidales bacterium
GCAGACCGGTGCCTAGCCACTCGGCCAAAGTACCCTGTTGTTCGGTTTGCAAAGATAGTATTTTTTTAGCAATGAACAAATATCTGCCATCAAAATATCAAAAAAACTAAAAAAGAGATTTCTATTGCTGCCTGTCTTGTAGTTTATGTTCTTGTATGTCCTTTAATAGCTTGCGTTTAAATTCACGTTCGGCTTTATAATATTTAAAAAGGGTTTCAGGTTGCAACAGTTTACGTAACTGCAAATGATAGTTTTTAAACATTTGGGCTTCTTTAAATTGAAGTTCTACATATCGTTCATTCAAATCGGCATAGTTGGGTTTGATTTTTTTTTCATTTTTAAGGACAGATCTAAAAAACTCACGGTTTTCCTGATGCATTTTCCAGACTGATTGTTCATATTCTGTGAATACAGGTTTAACAGCCTCAATTTCTTTAGGTGTCAATTGAGCTTGGGCAATTAAACTCTGCCACTTGCGGGCATGTATTTCTTCGATACGGGGCGGTTTATCATTTTCCTGCGCAAATAGGGAATAGCTCATGAATAACATCAATCCCACAAAGGCACATTTTAGCAGTTTCATATACATTGGTTGTTAGTTGTTATTTTTAATTTGAAGGCTCGTCCACGTATAAATCGGCAATGGAGTTTTCATCTACCTGCGAAAGTACATACGATTCATAATTCTGGGCATTATGTGCCGTGTTGTTTTGATTGACAGTATAAAAAATCTGACCCATAATCAATATTCCTACAAACATGGCTGCTACATACATCCAAGGTTTAATAATTCTTTGAAATATGGCTTTCTTAAATCCAATTTGTTCTTCCAGTTGGAGGGCAAATTGATCGAAATAATTCTCAGGAACGCTAAATGGCAGTTCTTTGCTAATTTCGTCTGTCAATATATTTTTATTCGTTTTCATACTATATGTTTGACTATAGATGTGCTTTTAAGTTTAATCGGTACTATTATTTTTTTTGTTAAGAAAACACCCACATGATTTATTCCGATCATTTAATTACTCTTCCTCAGCAAAATACTTTTCAATTTTCTTCACGGCATAATGATACGAAGCTTTTAAAGCTCCCACAGATGTACCAAGAATTGCTTCCATTTCATCGTAGGTAATATCATCGAAATACTTCATGTTAAATACCAACCTTTGTTTTTCGGGTAATGTCAATATTGCTTTTTGTAATTTTAATTGTATTTCGGTGCCGTTAAAATACGTATCGGCATGTAGATTTTGCAGAAGTCCATCCTCCACTTCATCGATAGAGTTTTGATTCCGGATACGTTTATTTGTCAGGAATGTCAGCGTCTCATTCGTAGCAATACGATAGAGCCATGTTGAAACCAATGAGTCTCCCCGAAAACCTTCTAAACCATTCCATGCCTTCATAAAGGTGTTTTGCATGACATCATTGGCATCTTCATGTGACAACACCATCTTCCGAATATGCCAGTAAATCCGTTCCTGATAGGAACGAACAATTACTGAAAAGGCTTTTGCCCTGAGATTCGGTTGGCTAAGTTGATGAACTAATTCCTCTTCAGTTGGATTCATATTATATCGGTTGGGGAATTTTTGCACCAAATCTTTTAGGTACTGCTCTTTGACTGTAAAAAAAGAAAATGGTTTAATTAAAAAAATATTAATTTACCCTTGAAATATTGGTTTGTCCGGCAAAGTAACGAATAATATTCTGTGATACAAAGCGACTCATTTCATTTCGTGCATCCACCGTACCCGTTCCATTGTGTGGTGATAAAACAACATTGTCAAGGTTGAAGAGTTCAGGACTAATGGTGGGTTCAAATTCATAGACATCCAGTCCGGCCGAAGCAATGAGTCCGTGTTGCAAAGCATAGATTAGTGCTTCTTCATTTACAACCGGACCACGGGCTGTATTTATCAGGATAGCTGTTGGTTTCATAAGTTCGAAGCATTGTTTATCAATCATATGGTGTGTCTCATCGGTTAACGGAGTATGAATTGATATGACATCACTTGTCTCCAGCAATTCCTTCATTTCCATTCGTTGAGCTTGATAAAGCTTTTCGAGATCCGAAGTAAGCCGTGTCCGGTTATGATAGACAATTCGCATGCCACTCGCCACAGCCCGGCGTGCCAGTGCCTGGCCAATGCGTCCCATGCCAACAATTCCCAACGTCTTATGGTAGAGCGACTGACCCAGGTTTTCCATTACTCCCCATTTTAATCCATCCGGAATCCTCATTTTTCGGTCACACTCCGCAATACGGCGGGCAGCTGCCAGCATGAGTGCAAATGCTTGTTCTGCTGTAGGTTCAATAACCGGATCAGGGGTATTTGTCACCACAATACCGCATTTGGTGGCATAATCCACATCAATATTGTTATAACCGACCCCATAATTTGCAATAATATGAATACTTCCCCTGGCTGCATCAAGTACTTCTTTATCAACTTTAAATTGAAAAGTACATACAAAGGCATCAAAACCTGATAGCATTTTAATTACTTCTTGTTTTGAAAAAATATCCTTGTCAGGAAAAACTACTTCATGGTGAGCCATTAAATCGGAGAAACCTTCCGGGAGTAAACGGGTGGAAATAAGAATACGCATGGGTTATAATTTTACATCATGACAAATGTAAACAATTTGACTGAAATGACAAACAAATAAATCCCCATCAATTCTTCTGAATTAACGGGGATTTAGTCTATTTGAAAAGATTATTAGAAAACCACTTTAAATTCTACTCTTCTGTTTTTAGCACGCCCTGAAGCTGTTGAGTTATCAGCCACCGGCATTGTTTCACCATATCCATGAGCAAATAACCGTTGAGGGTCAATCCCTTTGCTTTCAAGATATTTCTTCACTGAGTCAGCACGTCTTTGGGATAACTCCATGTTTTTAGCCTTACCTCCCGTATTGTCGGTATGGCCATTGATTTCCAGATTATAGGATTTGTTTTCTTTCATTACGGCAGCCACTTTATTCAGAATTGGTAATGAATTTGGAGTAAGGACATCCTTTCCTGATTCAAATTGAACTCCATGTAAAGCTTGTGCCAGAATTTTCTTTGTTTCCTGCTTCACTTCAGGACAACCTTTATTGGCGATTGTGCCGGGTTCATCCGGACATTTATCCAGGTAATCAGGCACTCCATCACCATCTCTGTCAAATGGACAACCATTCATATCCACTTTGACTCCCTTAGGAGTATCCGGACATTTATCCATATAATCAGGAACACCATCACCATCGGTATCCAAAGGACAACCCGATGCGTCTACTTTGATCCCACTAGGTGTATTCGGACATTTATCCAGGTAATCAGGTACCCCATCATTATCTGAATCGATAGGACAACCATGTTCATCTACCGAGACCCCCGTAGGAGTATCCGGACATTTATCCATTGAATCCGGCACCCCATCACCGTCAGAATCGAAAGGACAACCGGTAGCATCTACCTTAACGCCCGAAGGAGTATTCGGACATTTGTCCAGGTAATCAGGAACACCATCGTTGTCTGAATCTATCGGACAGCCGTGGGAATCTACTTTTACACCTTTAGGAGTTCCTGGGCACTTATCCCGGCTATCGGGAACCCCATCACCATCACTATCTTTTGAACTGCCAAAAGAGAATATGATGCCAAGTGAATGTTCCGCAAATGCATCAGTATGTAAACCGGAAGCTATATAATCCCTTTTATCCTGGTTGGTAAAATTGTAAAGAAACTTGTATTGTACCGCCAACGCTTTTGTTATTTGGTATTTCAATCCAACTCCAACAGGAACAATGGCATCAATTCCACTCGTATTTATTCTGCCAGTCTGCGTGACTCCATTTAATTTACCAACACTGTATCCTGCTAAACCAACTCCAAGTTCAATAAATGGTGAAAACTTAGAACCCTCGTTTATCAGATAACCGTTGTTAAACTTGTAATGAGCATTAATGGTACCTTCATATTTATGGCCCCAAAAATTATGTAAAGGACCATTAGAAACATAATAACCGTAGTCACCATAATTTCCAAAAATTCCAAAATCGAAAGACGGTGAAGCATATGTGGCAAGTGATAATCCCCCAAAACCATAAAATGCTTTCGAGAAATTGAAAATTCCATTCCCTAAATCACCTTTGTACTCATTTTTTCCACCATATAATCCAATGGCAACCTTGCTGTCGGATGTTTGTGCACTAACAATTAATGCCATTGACATTAATCCCATCAAGAGTAAATTCTTTTTTTTCATGATTCGTAATTTTTAAATTATTTTTTTACAAATAGCCATTATATTAAATATATTTAGATGAATTGATACGCAAAGGTGTAATTTAAACAAAATATCTGTAATAAAGTTTCATTGCTGTCCGAACATTTAGTTAAAACTATTCATCTTTAAATTTTCCTATAAGACTTACAGATAGTTAGCTTGAAAACTCGATAAAAAGCTGTTCGAAATCTTTTTCATTCGCCTTA
>CAIYOZ010000311.1 GCA_903927945.1 uncultured Bacteroidales bacterium
AAAATTGATTTAAATACCATTTACAACTATCTAAAAGCTTTAGAAGGTGCTTTTATTATTCTAAGGGTTCCACGTTATGATATTAAAGGAAAGGAAGTTTTACAAACCAATGAAAAATACTATGTTAGTGATGTTTCATTGATCTATTCAGTTTTAGGTTACCGTGACAGATTTATTTCAGGAATACTTGAAAATATAGTATTATTAGAATTAAAACGTCGAGGTTATACTGTATATGTAGGTAAAAATGATGAAAAAGAAGTAGATTTTATAGCAGAACGGAAAAATGATAAATTATACGTTCAGGTGACTTATAAAATGACTGAACCACAAACCATTGAAAGAGAATTCGGTGCTTTTAATTCAATTAATGATAACTATCCAAAATATGTAGTATCCATGGATGAATTTTGGAATGATAACATTGACGGAATCAAGCATTTACATATAGCTGATTTCTTATTACTAAAGGATTTTTAATTAAATTACATATTCAAACAAAAAGCGAATCGTATGATTCGCTTTTTGTTTGAATATCAATTGGCCACTATCTTAAACAGTTTGTCATTCCGCCTGATCAATTCCGAGGTTTTCAAGGAAAAATAGGTTCCTTTATCTACTTTATCCACAGGTTTTAATTGTACCCTGATTTCTGATACCGTATCTTCATAAGCTCCCGTAGTTTCACCGGTGATCAGTATCTCATCCCCAACTGACAGGCTCTGGGCTTCCAACAGAAATTCAGCCACACCCAACTTGCTGAAGAAATTGGTTACTTTGCCTACATATATTTTTTTATGGGTAGCTGCCGATCCATAGGTATTGCTCCATTCCCCAAGGCGTTGTCCCAGGTAATAACCATTCCAGAAACCCCGGTTAAACACTTTGCTCAACCTGACATTCCATCCTTCTACTTTGTCTTCGGTAAATGTACCCTCCAGGCACGATTCAATGGCTTCTTTATAACAGGAAACCACAGCTTTCACATACTCTGCACCACGGGCACGGCCTTCAATCTTAAAGACACGTACACCCGACTTCAACATTTCATCCACAAACCCAATGGTCTTTAAATCCTTGGGCGACATGATGTATTCGTTGTCAATTTCAAGTTCAATCTCTGAATCTTTATCTTTGACTATATATTCACGACGACATATCTGGTTGCAGGCACCCCTGTTAGCCGAAAGGTTTTTCTCATGCAGGCTCAGGTAACATTTACCGGAAACCGCCATACAAAGGGCTCCGTGGCAAAACATTTCAATACGGACCGGTTTACCACTGGTACCAATGATATGATCATTTTCAATGGTTTGATATATTTCAGCCACCTGCTGCATGTTCAGTTCACGGGCCAATACCACCACATCGGCAAAGCGGGAATAGAACTTTAAGGCTTCTACATTCGATATGTTCAATTGGGTGGAGAGATGCACTTCCACCCCAATGCTGTTGGCATACATTAAGGCAGCCACATCGGCAGCAATGATAGCCGATACCCGGGCATCTTTAGCGACATCAATGATTTCACGCATCAGCGACAAATCATTGTCATACAATATCGTGTTGACAGTCAGATAGCTCTTCACATTGTTTTCCTGACAGATAGCCACGATCTTACGTAAGTCATCCGTGGTAAAATTACTGCTCGATTTGCTGCGCATATTCAGCTTTTCGATACCGAAGTACACGGAATCGGCACCTGCCTGAATAGCAGCAGAAAGGCTTTCCCACGAACCTGCGGGAGCCATGATTTCTATATCGCCCCTAACCCCTAAAGGGGAAAAAGAGTTTTGTATGGTTGGTATTTTAGTATTCATTTCACTATAATTGTTTGTTCGCCCTTTATTGATTTTATTCCCCTTTACGGGCTAGGGGTTTATAATTTGGAGTCAGGAACGTTACCGGAAAACTTATACCCAAGCGCAATTGCTGGTATGGAAAATCATGAATGCCATATTCATACTGGGCAAAGTAATTTAAATTCCCACACTTCTTTATAATTTTCCCGGTATAAACCATAGGAGCATCACCGTAGTTGCTGCCATAACGGATATTCGTATGCATCCAACCCCAATAACCTGAAAGAGAGTTTTCAAGTTTCCAGTTGGTATTGCCCAGGATAATTTTACCTCCGTACATGGGGGCGTCATCCTGCGTACTCTGCCTTTCTGTTTCCCAGCACATAAAGCCTAAATCAACGACCCCACGGATCTCGCTGATAAAACTGCTTTTTGTATGAATGGATTTCCCAATCTCGGCATCAAAATAATACCCCGGAGTATTGAAATAACGCTCGTATTGCTGGTTGGTACCGGAGGCAGTCTTCAGGGTGGTGTTCACAATGACATCCGGAACATTGTCTTTCTCCTTAAACAGCAATATCCTGGTTTGAAAATAGATATCGCCGTTAGCAATCCCGGACGTATTACCATCCAGCATTCCTCGTGCAGCACTCAACTGGGGAGTCACCTGGTAATGTTCTAATATGGTGGACCATACTTTAAAGGAAACCCGCTCAGGTATCAGCGGAAATTCTATCTTGGCATACCCGTTTTCGGTATGATCGCCATGCCCGAAGTAATAATCACCCGTGAGAGTAATGGTCGTTTTAGCCGGTATGGTGGCATCCGTGAATTCAGGTACCGGATTGGCATTAGGTCCAAACCAGGAAGTAGAATAGGGAGTCTGTATCTGAGCAGAAAGCCTGATGAATGAAAGTATAATTAAAACGAATATGGAATATCTTTTCATAAGAGTCATAGTTATTTATGGCTGCAAAGATACTTATTTGGTTTTTAATAGTAAATTCATTTTCTGATATGTATGGAAATTCAATATATATTTACATCTCACGATACTAAACCAACAGTATTCAACTGTTTTGCATACAAAACAACATCCATAATACAGTGTTCAAAATCCTGTTCCAAACAAATTGTCAATCCTCAATTGTCAATTGTCAATTAAATCTTTACCTTTGTATTCCATTTTTGCATAAACATGAATATTTCCAACATACATTTTCCCGATAAACCGTTATTTCTTGCTCCCATGGAGGATGTTACTGATCCCGCTTTCCGCCTGTTGTGCAAGCGTTTTGGCGCCGATATGGTCTATACAGAATTTATTTCAGCCGATGCGCTGATCCGGAACGTCAAGCGTACCGAGCAAAAGCTGACCATCTATGATGCCGAACGTCCGGTGGCTATCCAGTTATACGGTCGTGAAGCGGATGCCATGGTGGAAGCTGCTAAGATTGCAGAAGAAGCCGGACCTGAGATTATCGATCTGAATTTTGGTTGCCCGGTAAAGAAGGTTGCCGGTAAAGGGGCAGGAGCGGGGTTGCTGCGTGATATTCCTAAGATGCTGCAAATCACTTCGGAAGTGGTCAAAGCAGTCAAACTACCGGTGACTGTCAAAACCCGCCTGGGATGGGATGATGACAATCGGGTGATTGTAGAGCTCGCTGAACAGTTGCAGGATTGCGGCATTGCGGCACTGGCCATTCATGGACGTACCAGGGCTCAAATGTATAGGGGAGATGCCGACTGGTCGTTGATTGGTGAAGTAAAGAATAATCAACGCATGCACATTCCCATTATCGGGAACGGGGATGTCACCACACCTGAAGGAGCTGCTGAATGTTTCGACAGATACGGGGTAGATGCCATAATGATTGGACGTGCTTCCATAGGTAGACCCTGGATATTTGCGGAGATGAAGCATTATCTGACATACGGGGAATGGATGAAACCGTTGCTCTTTGAAGAACAAAAAGCAATCATTAAGCAACAGGTGCTCGATTCTGTCAACTGGCTTGATGAACGAAGGGGAATTATTCATACACGCAGGCATTTGGCCTCAACTCCAGTGTTTAAGGGTATTCCCAATTTCAAGGAAACACGCATTGCCATGCTTCGTGCGGAAACCCTGGAAGAACTCTTTAAAATATTAGATTCTGTGCTTGAACAGGAAGTTCTATTATAGTGTTATTATTTTTTCTATTGTCTAATTCAAATTTACAACTCAATGAAAAAAATCTTTTTTCCCATCTTTGCTTTAGCGCTTATGACAACAGCATGTAATTCTAAGAAGGATGCCGCGTTAAGTGCCGGCATTCAAGTGGCCAACCTGGATACTACGGTGTCACCGAAGGTCGATTTCTATCAGTTTGCCTGTGGTGGTTGGATGAAAAACAATCCTTTGACAGGAGAGTATTCACGTTTTGGCAGCTTTGATAAGCTGGCTGAAAACAACCGGAAACAACTCCGTGGTTTGATTGAAGAGATTGCTGCCAAGCCTGCTTCAAAAGGAACAGTAGAACAGAAAATCGGTGATGTGTATAACATGGCCATGGACAGTACCAAGCTAAATGCTGATGGGTTTAAACCTATTCAGGCTGATTTAAAGAAAATTGCAGAAGCTAAGAATGTTTCAGACATCCTTAAAATGATGCCCGATTTATTCCTGGCAGGATTGGATCCTTATTTTACCGTTTTCGTAGATGCCGACCCAATGAACAGCTCCATGGAAATGGTTCAGACTTACCAAAGCGGTATCAGCCTTGGTCAACGTGATTATTACCTGGAGAACGATGCCCACACCAAGGATATTCGTGACAAGTACAAAGCACATGTTGTAAAAATGTTCGAACTGGTTGGATTTACCCCTGCTGATGCCCAAAAGAACATGGAAGCTGTGTTGACGATTGAAACCCGTCTGGCAAAAGCTGCCTATGACAAGGTAAAATTACGCGACCCTCATGCTAATTACAACAAAATGACTGTTGCTGACCTTCAGAAACTGGTTCCTGAAATTAACTGGAATGAGTATTTTACTGCCTTAGGATTAAAGAATACAAAGGATATCAGTGTTTCTCAAAAAGAATCATTGATTGAAGTGGGTAAAGTGATAGCCTCCGAGCCTATAGCTGCCCAAATTGCCTACTTGCAATGGAAACTGATAGATGATGCCGCTTCGTATTTAAGTGACCCTATTTACGCCCAGAACTTCGATTTCTATGGCAAGACACTTTCCGGTAAAAAAGAACAGTCTCCTCGTTGGAAACGTGCCGTAGGTACAGTGGATGGCGTACTAGGTGAAGCAGTAGGTCAAATGTATGTGAAAAAGTATTTTCCTGCTGAAGCCAAGGAACGTATGTTGAAACTGGTGCATAACCTCCAGCTATCATTGGGTGAACGTATCAAAGCCCTTCCATGGATGGGTGATTCCACCAAGGTAAAAGCAACCGAAAAACTGAAGTCATACATTATCAAGATAGGTTATCCGGATAAATGGAGAGATTACTCTAAATTTGAAATTAATAAAGATTCCTATTATGCCAATATCCAACGTGCCAACAAATTCGAACATGCCTATAAATTTGACAAGGCAGGTAAGAAAGTGGATAAATCGGAATGGCGTATGACTCCTCAAACGGTGAATGCTTATTACGAACCTTCAACCAATGAAATTTGTTTCCCGGCCGGTATCCTTCAATACCCATTCTTTGATATGACAGCCGATGATGCCTTTAACTATGGTGCTATCGGTGTGGTGATCGGACATGAAATGACCCATGGTTTCGATGATCAGGGACGTCAGTTCGATAAGGAAGGCAACCTGAAAGACTGGTGGACCGCTCAGGATGGTAAGAAATTCGATGTACGCGCCAAAGTGATGTCTGACTTTTTCGATTCTATCCAGGTTGCTCCCGGAGTACATGGTAATGGTAAGTTCACCCTGGGTGAAAACATCGCCGATCACGGTGGTCTTCAGATATCCTATCAGGCGTTTAAGAAAGCCACTGCCAATGCACCGCTTCCTAAGAAAGATGGCTTTACCCCTGAACAACGTTTCTTCCTGGCATATGCCAATGTATGGGCAGGCAACGTACGTCCTGAAGAAATACTGAAACGTACTAAATCCGATCCTCATGCCCTGGGTAAATGGCGCGTAGATGGTGCTTTGCCACAGATTCAGGCCTGGTATGATGCTTTTGATATTAAACCGGGTGATCCAATGTTTGTTCCTGTGGATAAACGGGTAAGCATCTGGTAAATTCTAATAAATAGAGAGGCTGTGTTTCGTCTCTACATTCAACAAATAAGGCAGAACCTCATCGTCTGCCTTATTTTTTTTGCGGTTATACAGCAATTTACTTGCCGTCACCTTTCGATAGTTAATCGATTTCCCATGTGCCTTGATTTCTTCCTCCCGGCTCTGCTTTCGTGCTGCTCTGACCTGCTCCATAACGGAGTTCCTTTTTTTCATTTTCATTGGTTAAATAAACATAGTTGTTTTAAATTTGTTTAATCATTTATTTCGGAACTCGCGATTTCCATATCGCGATTTATAATCAATCCATATAACTTTAAACAATTTAGCTACAAAGATATGGAAAAGAAAGAATTTTACCGTCATGCATTACCACATTTTCAACAACCAGGACAGGCTTATTTCTTAACATGGTCTTTGAAAGATGCCATTCCTCCAAAAGCATTGGTTACTTATACAGATCAATTAAATTTATTGCATTCTCAAATCGAAAATGCTAAATCTACCAATCTGAATCCCATTACCCTAAATGAATTAAAATTACAGTATTATCAGGTTCGAATGAAATACAGGAAGGCTTATGATGATTTGTTGCATGTACAAACAAAATTCATTGTAAACTTATCCAATGAAACTAACCGTAGTATTCTAAGCAACACTTTTACTTTTTGGGAAGGGAAAAGGTTAGAAAACTATGCTTTTTGTATCATGTCGAATCATATTCATTGGGTATTCAGATTGTATGAAAAAGACGAAGAAGGCAACCCCGTTTATTTACAAGATATATTACAATCGGTCAAGCGATTTTCATCCACTATGATCAATAAATCGGCTGGTTTAAAAGGTACTTTATGGGAAAAAGAAAGCTTTGATACTACCATTCGGGACGAGAAACATTTGTATCATGCCATAAATTATACGCTTTATAATCCGGTTTCTGCCGGTTTAGTGACCGATTGGTTTAAATGGAAAGGTACCAGGCTCTTTAATGATTCAGGGGATATATATTAAATATATTTATTCTTGTGACGAACAATAAAGAACGCGATATGGAAATCGCGTGTCCCGAGTATCAGATTACAAAACTTATTATTGGTGCTCGCGATCTCCATATCGCGAATATATAGTGAAACAATGAAGAACGCGATATGGAAATCATGTCCCGAGTATCAGATTACAAAACTTATTTTTGGGGCTCGCGATTTCCATATCGCGAATATTAAAGAATAATAATGAAGAACGCGATCTGGGAAATCGCATGTCCCGAATATAGATTACAAAACTTATTATTGGGGTTCGCGATTTCCATATCGCGAATATTAGAGAGTAACAATAAAGAACGCGACATGGAAATCGCGTGTCCCAACTATAGGTTGTTCAATTAATAGTAATTTCCCTTTTTCCGTCAACAACTTCCTCAATCTCCACATTCACGATGGTATCGGGTAGGAGGGGGGCGATATTTTCCGACCATTCTATAAAGCACAGGTTTCCGCTGTAGAGGTATTCCTCTGCACCCAGGTCAAGGGCTTCCTGAATCTTTGTAATGCGATAACAGTCGAAATGATAGATGATCCTTCCATCGGAAGCTTCATATTCATTCACGATAGAGAAGGTCGGACTATTCACCGTTTCCTGCACACCCATCACTTCGCAGATTGCTTTAATGAATGTAGTCTTTCCCGCACCCATTTTTCCGTTAAAGGCAAAAACGGTCCTGTCACCAATTTGATTTATAAATTGAAGAGCTGTTGTTTTTATCGTTTCTAACGATTCTATTTTTAATATCATTTTAATAACTTTTAAGTTGCCCTGTTTTAAGTTACCCTTTTTAGATTACCTGTTTTAGGTTACCTATTTTAGGTAAACTTAGCGTATTTAGACTGCTGTATTTAGTACCATAGCAAGGAATGAAACTTTTTATCCAATTCTCAGGGCGTTACAACCCCTTTAAAATAGTTGTAAACTATTGAGGCTCTGCTAGTTCCTGTTACTTCGATAAGTTCATTCAACTCAGCGCTTTTAATTCGTTTTATGCTCTTAAAATGGTTAATCAGGTCGTTTTTTGTTTTTTCACCAATTCCGGGTATCGTATCCAGCTCCGAGGCGATCTGAGTCTTGCTTCTCTTGTCGCGGTGGAAGGTGATGGCAAACCGGTGTACCTCATCCTGCATTGAGGCCAGTAATTTGAAAAGCAGGTCGGTTGGTTTCATGCCTATCGCTTTAGGAGGAAACCCAAACAACATTTCCCGGGTATGGTGCTTGCTGTCTTTGGCCAGTCCGGCAATCGGAATGTGTATGTGAAGTTCATCTTCCACCACCTGCCTGATCACTTCCATTTGCCCGATACCACCATCCGCAATGATCAGGTCGGGTCGGGGTGACTCTTCAGCAATCATCCTGGTGTACCGGCGACGCACCACTTCCTTCATGGAGGCATAGTCATCAGGACCCACCACGGTCTTTATATTGTATTTCCGGTAATCCTTTTTCGAAGGCCTCGCCATTTTGAATACCACACAAGCGGCCACAGCGTCTGTCCCTGAGATGTTTGAGTTGTCAAAACATTCAATGGTCAATGGTGGCTTCTCCATATGCAGCACTTCCTGTATAGACTTCAGCAATTGTAGGCTCCTTTGTTCGGGATTCAGTTTCTCGGCCTGCTTCATTTTGTCGAACTTAAACTGCCGTACGTTTTGCATGGACAGGTCCAGTAGCTTTTTGCGGTCACCTCGTTGCGGTATAATTACTGAAACACCTTTCATCGAAAAGTCTATTGCAAAGGGTACAATAATTTCTTTCGAGTTACTCTGGAATCTTTGCCTTAGTTCCACGATCGCCAGTGCCAGTATTTCAGCTTTCTCTTCATCAATCCGTTTGCGGTATTCGATGGTGTATCCCTGAATGATCGAACCCTTCGAGATGCGCAGGATATTTACAAACGCCGAATTATCATCTTCATCGTAGGCAAAAACATCCGTGTTCTCCACCACTGAATTGGCAATGATCGATTTCGATTTGTAGTTTTCAATCAAATCGTATTTTTCCTTGATCAGGTGAGCTTCCTCAAATTTGTAATCTGCAGCAAGCCGTTTCATTTGTTCCATCAACACCTTGCTGATTTCATTCGCATCTCCCTGGATAATCTGGCTGATCTGTTCGATTCGTTTGGCATATATCAGTTCCGATTCCTTTCCTTCGCACGGACCGTTGCACCGGTGGATATGATATTGCAGGCACACCCTGAACTTATGCGCCTCGATGTTATCTTTGGTCAAAGGCAACCGGCAGGTTCGGATAGGGAAGAGGTCGTGTATGATTTCCAATAATGAATTGATCGTATAGTTTGAAGAATACGGACCGAAGTAGGTGCCTCCGTTCTTATAGATATTCCGTGTCTTGAAGATTCGCGGAAAAGGTTCGTTGGTAATGCATATGCTTGGATAGGTCTTGCCGTCTTTAAGCAACACGTTGTACCGAGGTTGGTATTCCTTGATCAGGTTGTTTTCAAGCAGCAAGGCATCCTCCTCGGTATCGACTACAATATGCTTGAGCGAAACAATGTTTTTCACCAGCACGTTCGTCTTGCCCGAATCATGAATCTTGTTGAAATAGGAGGTCACCCGTTTCTTCAGATTCTTAGCCTTCCCCACGTAGATGATTTCTTCGTTGGCATTAAAGTATTGGTACACCCCCGGCTTATCCGGCAGTGACTTTACCTGTTCCATTAATGCGGTAAGATGTTTCATGATACTTTTATTCGTCTGTTCCACGTGGAACATTAGTTTATAGTTTGTAGAAAGAAAGCATAATGATGAATGGTACATCTTATTTTAATTCCGCCCCAAGCCCCTAAAGGGGATGTGTAATTACCATCGGCTCCTATAATTCTCCTATTTTATATTCTATTCAAAACACTTTTTATTATTACTATTAAGTATTAAGTCGCGAATACCTCTCTTTACATCCCCTTTAGGGGCTTGGGGCGGTGTTTCTGTTATCCTCAAATACCCAGTATTCACATCCCCTTTAGGGGCTTGGGGTTCTTTAATTGTTTCACGTGGAACAATTATTATGCCCTTTTCTTTTTTCGTTTATCACGAATCGTCTTCGTCTATTGCTCAATCCTGCGGAAATCCCCTACTATAAACTATAAACTACAAATTATCTTCCCATCATCACCAGCAATATGTTCACATCGCTCGGTGAAATGCCCGGAATACGGCTTGCCTGTCCGATGGTTTCGGGCTCGATGCGCGTCAGTTTTTGGCGTGCTTCGGTGGAAAGTGACAGGATTGTGCTGTAATCAATGCGTCCCGTAATGTTGATATGTTCGAGCCGTTGGAGCTTTTCAGCGATCAATTGCTCGCGTTCTATGTAACCTTCGTACTTCAAAAGAACTTCCGTAGCCTCCACAATCTCTTCTTTCTTGCTGCCCGTTTCCTCGATTTTTTCGAGCAAACCGGGAACTGCCGTGGCCAGATCGTACATTCCTATTTGTGGACGGAGCACCAGGTCACTCAATTTACAGCCGTGTTTCAGTTCCGAGGAATCCCTTGAAACCAGGAAATCGTTTATTTCGTTCGGTTTGATGGACGTGTTTTTCAGGTATTCCGTCAACATAGCTTGCTTTTCTTTCTTCGCTTCGAGCTGGTCGTGGCGGTTTTTTGTCGCCAATCCAATGCCATATCCACGTTCCGTCAGGCGTACATCGGCATCATCCTGACGCAGCAGCAGCCTGTATTCGGCCCGGGAGGTAAACATACGGTACGGTTCATCCACCCCTTTGGTCACCAGATCGTCGATGAGTACGCCAATATATGCCTCGTTGCGGGCGAGGGTAAACTCGTCACCGCCGTGTGCATTGAGGTGTGCATTGATCCCGGCGATCAATCCCTGGCCTCCTGCTTCCTCATAACCTGTCGTTCCATTCACCTGTCCGGCAAAGAAAAGGTTCCTGATTCGCTTCGTTTCCAGCGTATGTTTCAGTTGGGTGGGATCAAAGAAATCGTATTCAATGGCATACCCCGGACGGAAGAGCTGTGCATTTTCAAGTCCGGTGATGGTTTGTATCGCTGCAATCTGTACCTGGAGTGGGAGCGAAGATGAAAAACCATTCAGATAGTACTCCTGCGAGTCCACTCCTTCGGGTTCCAGGAACAATTGGTGCGAATGTTTGTCGGCAAAAGTGACTATTTTTGTCTCAATACTCGGGCAATATCGTGGTCCGATGCTCTTAATTTGTCCGTTGTAAAGGGGTGAATCTTCCAATCCCTCGCGCAACTTATCGTGAGTGGTTTCGTTCGTGTTGGTAATCCAGCAGCTCATCTGTTTCAATTCGCGTTTTGACTCTTCCAGGAAAGAGAACTTATGGAAGTCAGTATCTCCCTTTTGTTCGGTCATTCTGGTAAAATCAATGCTCCTTCCGTCAATACGACACGGGGTGCCTGTTTTCATTCGATCCGTGATGAAACCGAGGTTTTTCAACTGTTCGGTCATTCCTACCGAGGATGGCTCAGAGATACGGCCCCCAACCAGTTGTGTTTTGCCAAAATGCATCAACCCCGTCAGGAAAGTTCCGGCGGTGAGAACGACGCATTTTGCTCTAAAATGTATCCCAAGGGCCGATTTTACTCCGGTAATTTCGCCATTTTCGATCACCAGCTCCTTCACGGTGTCCTGCCAGATAAAAAGGTTGTCCGTGCTGGTCAGGGTTTTTATCCATTCGTGGATATATTGTTGCCGGTCACTCTGCGAGCGTGGACTCCACATGGCGGGTCCTTTCGACCTGTTCAGCATGCGGAATTGGATGGCTGAGCGGTCGGTCACAATTCCCATGTGTCCACCCAGGGCGTCGATCTCCCGCACAATCTGTCCTTTGGCAATCCCACCCACGGCAGGGTTGCAACTCATCTGGCCGATTTTGTTCATGTCCATGGTGATGAGCAGGGTCTTCGATCCCATATTAGCGGCCGCGGTAGCAGCTTCACAGCCTGCATGCCCGGCACCGATTACAATTATATCGTATTTAAAATCCATCTTGTTGATTTACTATTTTACTATTTACCATTTACTATTTAAGATGGCATCCCTGGAATATATTCCGGTTTAATGCTCACAATGTAAATGTTTTGGACTGCAAAGTTATAAAAATGTCGGCATATCTGCGTGTGGTTGTCAAAGTTTAGGTTTTAGTTGCAATCATTTGGAATCAATTTCGGGGAAATTTAAACCACAATGGACACATTAAGTAGTAGGACGAATTTAATGTCGTATTTTAGAATTACCAGGATCAATACAAAAATTAATAGATTACACATAGGTCAAATAGATACATAGTTCCACATAGTTTTAATATTATAGAATGTGATCATGATTATTGTATCAAAGACATAGAACCACATAGACAAGTAATACTAAAATTATAATAAGAATCAGGATGCTAAATCAAGCTATGTTTTCTATGTTTTTTCATATTAAACTATGTATTGCTATGTGTTCTTGCTATGTGGTTCTTAGCGATTCGAATTAGAACATTATATTGTTCCAAGTACGTATTTCACAATAGAAATTATATTTTCAGCAATGTTCCTAAGATTAGAATCAATAAATACCTTGAAGAATTCATCTATTGTGTCCTTGCATGTTTTGTTTATAAATCATGTTTTCAGGATTATCTGCGGGTACTTATTTTGTTTTTATGTTCTATTGTGTCCATTGCAGTCAAATTTATTTGTTCTGTTATAAGATAAAAATATCCGCATAAGAAACCCTCCTTTTTGATAAAACAGGATTATAACCTGTTCTTTTTTCTTCCTTTTTCTTGTCTCAATAACTCCATACTATCTCCTCAAAACCTCCACTGTTGCTAGGGGGTTGCTAGGGGGTTGCTAGGGGGTTGCTAGGGGGTTGCTAGGGTGTTGCTAGGGATGGAACCCTCCGTACCCCCTGGGAACTCCCTCCGAACTCCCTCGAAATATCCTTTAAATAGTAGTCGATCTAAAGACAGTCCCAATAGTTATCTAAGAGAATCTCATTCCAGGAATTGGAAATGCAAAATGAAATGAGTAGTTTTGGCAAATCATAACCGGCATGGAAACCTGCCTGACTTAACCTGTTTCGAAGTCGTACAGAAAACGTGATTTCACTATCTATTCGCAAATAGTGCTTTTATATATAAAATCCAATCACCACTGACAATAAGACTATTATCAGTTACTTTATACTCTAAACACCCATTCAATCGAAATGAACACGGAATCCCAGATTCAACGAATAGCCCCTGTCATGAGGCAGTTATTTGCACCCGGATGTGCTTTGATGCTCTATAAACCTGAATTGGCCCAGAAAATCCACGCCATGCTCTGCAAGGAGGTGGGGGAGATGGATACCCTGAAAACCTGTTGCAAACACGATCCGAAGCATACGGAAAGTACACGGATTATCAATGTGTGCCCGGGATGTGACAAACGCTACGGGTCTACTTACCTGAATACCAGTACTGTTTCTCTCTGGGAACTGCTGGCGGACAGCGAGACGTTTGAGTTCCCTGACTACAAGGGACAATCCATGACCATCCTCGATGCCTGTCCGACCCGGGAGAAACCGGCCATCCACGAAGCCATACGCAAAATTATTAAACGACTGAACATTCGCATGGTTGAACCACTGAATACCAGGACGAAGAGTACCTGCTGCGGCGACAGTTTCTATCCCCAGTTGCCCGCCACCGCCGTGAACGGGCTAATGAGGAAAAAAACCGCCGAATTGCCCCTGGAAGAGGTGATTGTCTACTGCGTGTCGTGCATCCAGTCCGTGGCCATCGGAGGAAAGCATCCACGCTATTTGCCGGACCTGATCTTTGGATTAGACACCCGGCCCGTTATAAAAAAGACCGATGAATGGCACCGTGAACTCGATGAATACATTGAAAAACACTAAGAGATTTACGATTTATTCAGTTACGATTTACAATTTAATACCGGACTATTTACTTACAACATACTTTGATCAGGAAAACCAAAACCTTTCAAACTTGATCCGTTTTATATCTGATGAATCAAGTAGATCCACATGCTAATCTTTTCTTTCTTTTCGACATAGAGGGATAAATTTATAACCGGTGGGCCTGTCAGAATAAAAACTGACAGGCTCTTTTTTCTTTTTATAGTATTGAATCTGCGGTTATCATTAATTGAAACAATCTACTGTACAATATCTTTAAAAAAACAATACACATAGATTACATAGTAACATAGTTCAACATAGTTATTATTATTTTGGTTTGTAATTTTGATTTTTAT
>CAIYOZ010000312.1 GCA_903927945.1 uncultured Bacteroidales bacterium
CCAGTGTATAAATTATGCACCCATTTCCCATAGTCAGTCCAATCGTTCAAAGTCCCTGTGTATTTATCATACATCAATTGAACCGGCATTAAAAGAACATTCGGAAGGCGTTCAGATAAACTAACATCAAAAGGTTCATCTTCTACTGCTTTAAAATTATTACAATCCCATGTTTCTGTTAATTTATCATCCTTCGTCTTGAGGGATGATGTTGAAGTTATATTCAATTCTTTCTTTTTAAATTGAATTCCTGAAGGATGTATGAATTTAAAACCTGCATGCTCAACAGAGATGTCATAGCCGTGTATGGGGAACCATCTGCTATAACTTATCAGATTCCTGTGTTTTATTTCATATTCATAATCAATGGTATACGGGTATTCAGCAAAATCGGGTTTGTAATATTTTATTCGATTGTCCGAATACAACGCTACTCCATCGTATGCCGGAAAATCTCTGATATCAGATTGTTTTATTTTTAAAATCTTCTTCCCGTTTTTATCGTAAAGATTCACTTGCTCGATGTTTACTTCTGAGTCTTTATCATACGAAATTCTTAATCGGGCTCCCGAATCACCTTCCTTATCCAAAACGGTAATAATTTTTTTTATTCGTTCCAATCCTGTATTTACTGTTTGAAGTTCAAGTTCTTTTGTAAACTCACGAATGACTAGATGTGCATTCTGCTTCAAACTATCAGGAATTAATGCCACTGGATAATGTTGGGCTTTCGTTACTGAAAACAATGACAATACAAGGATCAGCAGAGCAATAACTCTTTTCATAAATATCAGATTATTATTAAGATTTGTTGAATTTCAATATCCCTTGGATTGTTGTTTCCCGAGAAGAATTGAATATGAATTGTTGACTGGAAGTGGATATAACCGCAGGATTACCCCGCGGATATTCATGATCTAAACCTTCTTCTTGAGAATAATTTGTTCGGAATGTTTCTTTACCAGTTGGTTATAGAATTCTTTCAAGTTTAAATACTCATCCGGTAAAAACATCACTTTATTAATAGTCCTCTTAAAAATAATCATAATTCTATTCGCATCTGCTTGGGTAATATAACTCATGACAATTGAATTATCCTGAAGTTTAATCGTTCTGGCTTGCGGAACTGATTCTACTTCGTAACCCTCGGGTATCGTATAATTGAAAAGATACACTTCGGATATTGGATAATTATAATTCACCGGATATTTACGATCTTCCAGGGTATACTTGTTCTTATTGATTGTTTCGAAAAGCAAGGGTTGAAAGAGAATTTTATCTCCCATTATTTCTACGTTATCAGCAATTTCCACGTTTAGTGAATCCGTAAGAGTATTGTTTATATTATCCTTATTGACAATCGAGTAGCCGTTTATAGTAAGGCCTTTAAAATGTTCCTGCATTTTTCGGATATAGTCATCAGTGCTCTTTTCATGACTCAAATGTTCCCGGTAATTTATTCCGGCATAACCATCGTATTTCCCAATGATATTACCTGTCAATTTTCCATCCGGAAGTATCTTTAAGAAATAAGATTTTGTTTCTCTATACCTGATTGAATTATCCAGAGTGACCCAATCTCCCTTGTCGTCGTTCACGACCCTTCCTTTTACGTTGATATCATTGGCAGGTAATGTTCCCATAGGACAAAACTCGTCGGTGGCATCCAAAAGATACGTTTGTCCATCTATTTCCAATTTTGTGAGTACGGAGTTGAACTTGGAAACCGTGGGATAGAATTCAAAACCGTTACCATTATCACGGGTACTAAATAATACCGGAGATGCATTTAAACCGGCAGTTTGGAGCATGAGTGTCAATAATAAATTTATTTCACTTGAATTCCCGGTTCTTTCTTCGTAAGGTTTCTTCAATCCTCTCCTGGAATACAGGCTGTAACTCTCGTTCCATTTCATCCTTTTTTGTACATGGTAATAAATGGCTGAAGCTTTATCTAAATTTGTTGCTTTGTCCTTGCAAATACTCTTCACCGTGTCACTAATAAAACCCTTCGATTTCAATAATTGTCCAAATTCATCGTCCTCATTCATTTCTTTATTAACCGACTCCCACGTTTGAGCATAATTTTTTCTCATTTGATACGGGTATTGTATACTGCTTAACTCAAAATCGATAGACTCGATATAATTATCCTCACAATCAATATTAGGTTCGGATATAAAGGCAGGCACATCCTTGGTGGCCACGGTAATATCTTTTGTTTTTGCCACTATTTTTTCATCATATGCTTGCGTATGGGATGCAAATTCAAAAACAGCATCATGATGATAATTAAATGTTGTTTCACCTTGTTCTTCTTTGCTTATTGCATAGGGTAAATATCCCTTGGAAAAAGGTCTGTATTCAAAATATTCAGGAATAACATAATTATATTGACTCCATAATGCCGGATAATGATACTGAAAATTCCAACCTCTTATATTGTATAAAAAATCGGAAGTGATTGAATAGGATAATTCAATAATGGAACCTTCTTTTACTTCCGGAAAGGCAAATTTCTTGGTATTATGATTTTTTTTCTCTTCCTGAAAAATATTATCCTTATTCAGCTTGGTTTGAATCACTTTCCCATTCACTAAATTGAAAGTGGATGCTTTCAAATTCGATAAAACCTCCTTACTCGAATTGCTATTATACATATCAAATTTGAAGTTCGCCAAATTAAAAGCTGATTTTTTAAAAATCTTGATACGAAAATGCCTTTCAAATACAAATTGAAATTTATGTTCCAGATTCAGAGAAAATTTCGTACTCCCATTGTCGAATAACATAAAAGCATCGGCTGTTGTGTCTTTGGCGTATCTTGTCATTTCTAAATCGGAAAGGTCTATTTTCCCAAAATTGGGTTCTTTAAACTGACTAAAAGCCAACAATGAGTTAACCATGAAAATGAAACACAGTGATTTTTTCATAAATAAATAATTTGTATAATAAGTATTTGATCAAGTAATTAGTAAGAACAATATATTGTCGTATTTGAATAAAGAATAGCACGCGGATTCCCACGGATAGAGCGGATTTACGCAGATAAAAAATACTGTAACGGATTTTGAATATGGATTTTATTCATACAAGTATGAATGATAAAGACATCCATCTCTGAATCATTCCAATTTATTGGAATGAAAATCCGCATTAATCCGCTAAATCCGTGGAAATCCGCGTTCTAATCTTATCTTGTTTTTTTTCTTCCTTTAATTTTATATGCCATTCCCTTCTTTTCTCCTCACCACACATACGGCAATAGCCTGTACCGCGTTTTATATGCATATTCCCGATAACCCTTCAATTCTTTTTTCAAGGTTTCATCTTCGAGCCTGGTCCGTGTAATAAATAGCATAATCAACAGGCCTATTGGAATAATGCTCCAGAGTGAACCAAAAAGCAATGGATATCCCACTGATTGGACTATCGATCCCAGGTAAGCGGGATGCCTGACAAATCTATACAGGCCTGTTTCACAAACTACATGTTCCCTGTCTGTTTGAATCCGAGCTGTACTGGAGAAAAACTTATTTTCTTTTTGTGCTATCAGAAACAACAATTGTCCGGTTATGGTCAGTATAATTCCCACGACAGTCAGGCTCCAGTGAAAATCGGGTGACCAGTGATACCGTCCTGAATCCAACCCCGCTATCACATACATCGAAATGGTAAGCAGGAACGAAATGCCCAATATCTTCATATCCCAGGACTTAGTACCCTCCCCCGGCTTCGAACGTTCTTCCATCAGTTCAGCATCAATCCGCAACACCGTATAAATTAATACCGACATGATCAAGCCAATGCCTACATACACCAATCCTTGCCAATAATCGATTCTTCCGGCACTGATAAACAGGATACTGAAAAATACAAGTGTGCCCATCAAATGTTTCATCACATAAGTAGTCTTCATGATTTCAGTTTTTAAGGGTTTGTCAGGAAGTTCTTTTTCAATTCATACAAACTATTTCAGTGCAACGACTTTGCGATCTTTACTACATGCTCTTTGGATTGTCCATACGTACTATCCCCCGGATTCACATCATTCATCACCGTTTGTGACTCTATTTTCAGGATTCCGGCAGTTGATACCCATTCATAATAATACTCGTACTCGGTAGTTTCAGTTGTTTCTATTTTAAAGCAGGGGTAGGTCTTTCCGCCGATTTGCAAGGTGTCCTTTTCAACCACCTGTTTTCGATTACCGCTTTCTTTGGAATAAGGATACCATTCCGAATTCACGGACAATGGATATGCAAATAATAATTGAGGCTGTGGATACATATACAAATTATTCGTGGTGGTAGTTTTTGCCTTTTGGTGTGGAAGGAAGGATTGTTTCACTGCCTGGCTTGTACTGTCGATTATTCCAACATCGGTCCATGATCCACGATCAACGCTGTAACCATATTCTTTCAGGCCTTCAGTATCCTGCCTGTAGTAAAACACCTCATGAACAGGACCGGATAAGGTCGCAAGTGTTGTTACAAACTGACGCAATACAATCCCGTTTACCACCGTGTCTTTCGTGATGACAGTAGTCTGTTGCTCCACTGAATGCGATAATTGTTGAAACTTACCGGCACTATCATAGGTCGTAAAATAGCTTGTATATTCATAATTCCAGGTGGTTCCGATATTCATGGGATAATATCCACTCATATTTTCCACCTTTACTTCGTCGCTGCATGCCGACAAAACAAAGGCAATTAAACCAAAAAGTATACCTTTTACTTTCATCTTTCATTGGAATATTTGGTATTATTACTTGATCCCATCCATCCATTAAGTTAATAACAGCAAAGATAATTGTTTAATTTTATAAAATGATATTTTAATTATGTATTTATCATATTATATAATATAGTTAACCCAATCCAAGTTCTAACCTTACAGCGTTTCTTAAAACTGTAAGCGTTTTCTCGGATGAATGTTCAAACCTTACAGCGTACGAAGTACCTGTAAGCGTTTTCTTAGAATTGTAAGGGTTTCTTAAAATTGTAAATATTTTCTAGGATGAGAGATTATAATTCTCCCTTCTCGAATTTATCGATCATCTCTCCGGCAATGCTCAAGGTAGGTGGGTGATTGGGTAGATTCCCCCGGCTAAACCAGTTCGCCTCGGTTATTTCCAGGTTATCGGGACGAACCAGATGCCTGTCGTCCGCCTCGGCAATAAAACCAATCATCATAGAACCTGAAAATGGCCAAGGCTGACTCTTATAATATCGCACGTTCGTAACTTCCAGGCCTACCTCTTCCCGTACTTCCCGCCTGACCGTTTCCTCGAGTGACTCCCCGATATCGACATAGCCAGCCACCAGTGAATACCAGTTTTCCTGAAAATTAGCATTATGCGCCAGCAGTATCTTGTCATTGCTGAGTATCGCCACGATGATGGCCGGTGATATTTTCGGAAAAACAGTGGCCTGGCAGGCTGGACAAATGATAGCCCTTTCATCCGGTTTCGCTTTTGTCTTTGAACCGCACGTACCGCAAAACCTGTTTTGCAAGTACCAGTTCATCAGTTGAAAGCCCGCTATGCCCACCCAGGCAATTTCCTGAGGCTGCAAACTGCGAAAGAAACTTATCTCTTTGTACACAAAGGGCTCGCTCACTGATGTAGGGCCCTCCCAACTGAGAAAACAACGCACCTCATTCAGCGAAAACAAATACGTACTTTCCGTGGTATCGATTATCTCCGAAATATCTTTTTTACGGGGAATCTCAAATCCGTCGTCATTAGCTTTTAACAATAAAGAATTATCCTTGTAATGAAGGATATAATCTTTTTCATTCAGTTCAGCAGCTACTACAAACTGATTATTGAACCGGTGTGGAAATATTTCATGAATCATGCTGAGATCAGGTAAGGGGTTATTAATTTCAATAAGTGTAGTGATGAGGTTTTCCTTAGGTGCTGACCAGTAGGAATACTTCTCCGCTTGCCGGCAACAGATGGTCGGTCCGTTCCCTGAAATAGCGTTGCTCCAGGTCCTTTGTGGAAATTATAGTGGCATTCTTAAAACCGGCATGGTGTGCCAGCCTCACGACTTCATCAGGTGCAAAGAAGCTTACAAAGGGTGTACCCGATTCACGGGCGCCTTTTTCGGATATTTGTTGCAGGAATTTATCTTCCTCATCCATCAATTCCACCGGCAAATAGAATGACATAGCCAGCGTCGAACCCAGTGCCAGTGCCGTCAATTGTTTAAGCGTATCCGAAATGGCTTCCTTTGTCAGATACAATGTAACCCCTGTACAGGTCACTACTGCCGGAAGGCGGATATCAAATCCTGCTTTTAATAATTCTTCCCACCACGAGGAAATTTCAAAATTGACTGAAACAAAATGTAATCCTTTCGGAAGCCCATATCCAAGTTCCTGCAGACGTTGCTGCTTCCAGGTTTGCGTACCGGGCTGGTCAATTTCAAATAGCTGAAGCCCGGAAGCTATATCCGGCCTGCGTTGGGCAAACGTATCAAGTCCTGCACCCAGCATGACACATTGGGTGATTCCATTTTCGCAGTTGTCAATTATTAGATCTTCCATCAATCTGGAACGTCCCACCATGGATGCCCGAAGCCGTTTGGTAAACTCCACATGCATATCCGGCCGTTGTTGCCAGCCTTCCTTCGGGTCAATCAACTTCAATCCCACTTCATCGACCAGCACATGCGGTGCTGCATCCACCTGAACATGCAAAGCCCTCCACAAAGCAGTCCGTACGGCTGAATTGTCCGGTTCTGTTTTTTTTATATTTTCTTCCACCTCTGATTTTTTTTCTAAAATTACGTATTCCTCCTAAACTTCAATTCAAACCTTAAAGTTCAATTCAGGACTCAAAATTCAGATATTTTTTAAGGATTACAAATATAGCTAAAAATAAATGAAAATTGTACGCTGCCACTGAGGGCTTTTTCTTCTGCAAAAATCTGTGTTTTTAATTCTGATTCGGTAGGGCAGTGAACAAACTGAAATGGTGTAACATTCTGTTTAAATTGTTTCTTTTAATTTTTTATGTTATTCCGTACATAATCCGTAGATAAACCGTAGATAATCCGTATTTAAATAGGTACGAATTATCTACGGATTATATACGATTTTCAATGGAATTTACTACTTTTGTACTATAAATAGAATAAAATAAGAACTTCTCTATCTCCGGAAGGGAAATTTAAGAAGCGGAATTTGCAATTACAATTTAAAATTCAGCACCATGGCAATTATCAAGGGAGCAATTCAAATGACAGAAAGCATCAAGGGAGTTTCCTTTTATACCATGAAAGGGAGTGACAAGGTGATTATGCGTACCAAAGGAGGTGCCACCAAAAAGCAAATCGCCAGGTCCCCCAAATTTGAGAATACGCGCAAGCAAATGAAGGAATTTGGAGGCTGCTCCAAGTTCGGATCACTGACCAGATCAGCCTTTGGCGGGTTGCAAAGGTTGGCCGATTATAACCTTACCGCCACGTTAACCGGAATCGGCAGGAACCTTATGAAACTGGACACGGTTTCGGAAGTGGGAAAACGCAACCTGAATCTATCGGCTAATAAAGAAGTGCTGGAAGGCTTTAATTTCAACCGCAATTATCCATTCAATACGGTGGTGCGCATATCACCACGTTGGGAACTGGACCGGGATAACCTGAAGGCTGTGGTGACCGTACCGCGCATCAACTCGGAGATTGACCTGCTGAACATTCAAAAACTGCCTTTCTTTCGGCTGATCATAGCCATTGGAACCGTTTCGGATATGGCCTATCACGAAATAAAAAACGAATACAAACCCCTGATTCCGGACCTTCATGGTTCAAACCAAACTACGACCGGCGACTGGCATAAAACGCAATCTATCGTTCCGGAACATAGCATGGAAGTTCAGATGGATGCTTCCCTGGTAAAGGAACTGACGGACAATGTGAGCGTGCTGCTGAGCATGGCCATTGGATTTGGCAATGTGGGCGTGACGGATGTACCGGTGGAAGTGAAATATGCCGGGTGTGGAAAAATATTGGCAGTGAAGTAGTTGATAGCATCAATGACCGGGAATACCATTTCTAATAATTTTATTAGAGATGCGAGAGCGAATGAAGCCAACAACCTATTATGAGCCCAATCACCCAGTTATCCAATTAGCCGTTCAACCGGTTAACCAGTCAACTAGTCAACCTAATATCCATAAAAAAGAAAGTCAACGAGTAGTTCTTACTTGCTGACTTTCTTTTTGTATGCAAAACAATGAAATGAATGTATCAATAAAAGGTTTAAATTCTTAGTACCAATGCGGGAATAAGTCTTCGGATTTTGTTTTATTGATCAGAGTTTCATTTTCCTTTAATTTCTTCAAACTCCTGACCCCCGTATGAGCAGTAGACTTCTTGAACTGATGGTTGGAAAAGTATTTTTCACCCTTCATCACAAAGTGTATTGCTTTTTCAAGTTCACTGATATCACTCGATTTTAATACGTAGCCCTTTGCACCCATATCGATCATC
>CAIYOZ010000313.1 GCA_903927945.1 uncultured Bacteroidales bacterium
TCTTCTTTGATATATTCCAGGGCTTCTTCCAGGCTGAAAACTACCGGCGGTATTAATTTCGCTTTGTCATCAGCACCCGACGAACGCATGTTCGATAATTTCTTAGGTTTGGTAACGTTTACTACGATATCGCCATCTTTTGCACTTTCACCCACTACCTGTCCGCAATAAACCTCATCCTGTGGAAAGATAAAGAATCTTCCGCGATCCTGCAGTTTGTCCAATGAATAAGCAAATGCATTGCCCCCTTCCATTGAAATGATGGAACCGTTGTTGCGCTTTTCGATAGTTCCCTTATAAGGTTGATATTCCAGAAAACGGTGCGACATGATGGCTTCACCTGCCGAAGAGGTAAGCACGCTGTTGCGTAATCCAATGATTCCACGCGATGGTATCAGAAATTCAAGTTGAATACGGTCATTCACCGAATCCATGCTTAGCATTTCGCCTTTGCGGATAGCTACCATTTCAATGATTTTCCCGGAACAATCTTCGGGTAAATTGATGGATAGTTGTTCAATCGGTTCACAACGTTTGCCATCTATTTCCTTGAAAATAACCTGTGGTTGACCTACCTGCAATTCGTAACCTTCACGTCGCATGGTTTCAATTAAAACTGACAAGTGTAATACACCACGTCCAAACACATGCCAAATGTCAGAATCAACATTCTTTTCGACGCGCAAAGCCAGGTTCTTATCCAGTTCTTTCATCAAGCGGTCGTGTATGTGACGGGAAGTCACATATTTACCATCCCTGCCGTAGAAAGGTGAATTGTTGATGGTGAATACCATGCTCATGGTTGGTTCGTCAATAGCAATTGGAACCAATGGCTCAGGGTTTGCCAAATCGCAGATGGAGTCTCCGATTTCAAAGCCATCGATGCCTACTAATGCACAAATGTCACCCGATTTCACTTCGGTAGCACGCGTGCGTCCCAGTCCGGTGAAAGTATGCAATTCCTTAATACGTGATTTCACGACGGTACTGTCACGTTTCACCAGGCTTACATCCATTCCTTCACGCAAGGTGCCGCGATGAACCCGTCCTACTGCAATACGTCCTACGTATGACGAGAAGTCGAGTGAAGTAATCAGCATCTGTGGAGTTCCCTCCAGGTAGAGTGGTTCAGGAATATATTTGATAATCGCATCCAGCAACGGAATGATGTTGTCGGTCGGTTCCTTCCAGTCTTCCGACATCCAGTTGTTTTTTGCCGAACCGTATATGGTGTGGAAATCAAGTTGCTCTTCGGTGGCATCCAGGTTATACATCAAATCGAATACAGCTTCATGAACTTCATCCGGACGACAATTGGGTTTGTCCACCTTGTTGACAACCACAATTGGTTTCAGACCAATTTGTAATGCCTTTTGCAAGACGAAACGTGTCTGTGGCATAGGCCCTTCAAAGGCATCTACCAATAACAGTACTCCATCAGCCATGTTCAACACCCGTTCCACTTCACCTCCAAAGTCAGCGTGACCCGGAGTGTCAATGATGTTGATTTTGTATCCCAGATAGTCAATGGATACGTTTTTTGCTAATATGGTGATTCCCCGTTCACGTTCAAGGTCATTATTATCCATGATTAACTCGCCGGCGTTTTCATTATCGCGGAACAAGTGTCCGGCCAATAACATCTTATCTACCAAGGTCGTTTTACCGTGGTCAACGTGGGCAATAATAGCAATGTTTCTAATTTTCTGCATGTAACACAATCTTTTTTTTTTGAGGGTGCAAAGTTAGTCAAAATAATCCAATATCTCTTTTATTTGGTAATTCATCTGAGTATTAGCAAATAAACTTGCGATATTTAAGTTTTAGGCCCCCTGTTTTTTTTAATTTTAAAAGAAAAAAGACGGTCAATCGTTTGCATACTAGAAAAAAAGCTGTACTTTTGCAGTCCAATTTTAGCGTAATCTCTGACAGAATAAATAAGGTCTGTGAATATTGCGCATAATATTTATTTTAAATAAAGAGCAATCATGGACTTAATTAAAGTTGCAGAACAAGCATTTCTGGTTGAAAAAACTCATCCGTCTTTCAAGGCAGGTGATACCGTTACGGTAGCTTACCGTATTATTGAAGGTACCAAAGAACGTATCCAGGAATACCGGGGTGATGTTATCAAGATTGTCGGTCACGAAGGTAAAAAACGCTTTACAGTACGTAAGATCTCCGGTAATATCGGTGTGGAACGTATTTTCCCGTTGGAATCTCCGTTTATCGAAAGCATTACAGTGAACAAGCATGGTAAAGTGCGTCGCGCTAAATTGTATTATTTACGTGCCCTTACCGGTAAAAAAGCAAGAATTAAAGAAAGACGCGTCTAAGGATCGTCTTCCGGGAAGAAATAAAAAAGAGAAATCCAATGTGGGTTTCTCTTTTTTGCATCGTGAGAGCCTCGACTACTGTCTGTTCTTTATTACCCATTCTATGTCGATCCTATACCGTTCCTATACTGATTTTAGAATAACCCAAAGATAACCCAAGGATAACCCAAGGATAACCCAAGGATAACCCATATTTAAATAGATATGGATTATCCCTGGGTTATAGTTGATTTATCTGTGGATTTCATATCATTTAACCTAAAATCGGTATAGGAACGGTATAGGAACGGTATAGGAGCGGTAGTTAATTTAGGAAAAAGTCAACACGCACCGCTCGATTGTATCGTGGGAGTTAAAGAATAAGCAAAGTATAAATGATACTAAGGTACATTTGATAACTTGATATTAATTTAGTAAATGTCACACGATAGAATTCGTGCGGTAGCCAAGGGGTGATATTGATTTAGTGATCGTGCGGTAGCTCGGTCAAAGGATAAATCCATCTATCATCAGGGTTGGATTGACTTTAATAAAAATAGGTTGAAAGTTGTATTTGAAGATCCAACCTAACCCATTGATAAAAGGATCAACGATCTCTTATCACAAAGACAGCCGTAAAGAGTGCGCTTTATCCTTTTGGATTTGGCCAAAGTTATACTACTTTTGCATATTCAAATCTTGTGATTACCCCGGCAAAGCAAAAAACACAGGGTGAAATTAGTGTCTCCCTGGATATTAAAAATACCGGAAACAGAAAAGGGGATAAAGTGGTGCAACTCTACGTGAAAGATAAAGTGAGCAGTGTCATAACGTATGACTCCCAATTGAGGGGGTTTGAACTTGTTTCATTGTTGGCAGGAGAAACTAAAAAAGTGACCTTCACATTGAAACCGGCAGATTTGGAATTGAAGGATAAAGATATGCATTGGGTAGTGGAACCCCGGGATTTTGAAGTGTTGGTAGTGAGGAGCTTGGAAGACATTTAATTAAAAGGCGAATTTATTCTGAATAATTAAAAGAAATATCAATGAAAAAAGCAATCAAGCAATCAGTGTTTATTATGGCACTATTCTTTGCCACAATTACCTCTGCAAAAACAACATCTCAACTCATTAATGTGGAAGGACGTACCACTATTTCGATGGATGGAGTCTGGAAAACCATAGTTGACCCATTTGAAAATGGTTACTATGATTATAGACGTTTACCATTGAAAGATGGCTATGGTTCAGATAAAGATATCGTTGATAAAAGTGTTTTGCAAGAATATAATTTTGCTACTGACAAGACTTTATTTGTTCCGGGTGATTGGAATACTCAACGACAGGAACTTTATTACTATGAAGGAACAGTTTGGTATAGAAAACGATTCGATTATCAGGTAAAAGAGGATAAAAGGGTTTTTCTTTATTTTGGTGCCGTGAATTATGAAGCCATTGTATTCTTAAACGGGAAAGAAATTGGTCAACATGTAGGAGGTTTTACTCCTTTCAACTTTGAAGTTACCGGACTATTAAAGTCAGGTGAAAATTCGGTGGTAGTCAAAGTGGATAACAAACGGAAACTGGATGCAGTGCCAACCATCAACTCCGATTGGTGGAATTACGGTGGTATTACCCGTGATGTTTCATTGATTGAAACCCCTGCTACCTTTGTCCGTGACTATTATGTCCAACTTAAAAAAGGTGATCGGAACACTATCAACGGGTGGATTCAATTAGATGGAGTTCAACTCAACAAAACAGTGAAAGTGGAGATTCCCGAATTAAAGATATCCCAGCAACTGACAACCGATGGAAAAGGATATGCAGCCTTCGAAGTAAAAGCAAAACCAACCTGTTGGACCCCTGAAAGCCCAAAACTTTATGCTGTCAGTTTCAAGGTAGACAATGAAGTACTTGCCGATGAAATTGGGTTCAGGACTATCGAAACAAAAGGAACTCAGATTCTATTAAATGGCAAACAGGTATTCCTGCGGGGTGTGTGTATCCATGAAGAAGCTGCTTTCCGGAATGGGCGGGCGTATTCGAAAGAAGAAGATATTACCCTGTTGCAATGGGCTAAAGATATGGGCTGTAATTTTGTACGGTTGGCACATTACCCGCATAACGAACAAATGATCCGTCAGGCAGAACGTTTAGGACTCATGGTTTGGTCGGAAATACCTGTTTACTGGACTATTCAATGGGGGAATCCTGAAACGTATAAAAACGCAGAAGCACAGCTCACCGATAATATCATGCGGGATAAAAACCGGGCTAACATTATTATCTGGTCAATTGCTAATGAAACACCGCGGGGTGATGAACGATTGAGTTTCCTGACACGACTGGCAGCAAAAGTGCGGGAATTTGATCCTGTCAGGTTAGTGGGTGCTGCCATGGAGAAGGAAGAAATCAAGCCAGGTATGATGACCGTCAACGATCAATTGAGCAAGGTGATGGATGTGTTGAGTTTCAATCAATATGTAGGTTGGTATGATGGACTACCAGAGAAATGCGATCGGGTAAACTGGACTTTCTCGGAACAAAAACCGGTGATCATTAGCGAATTTGGCGGCGATGCCCTCTATGGGCTGCGGGGTGGTTTAACCGATCGTTTCACGGAAGATTATCAGGAAGACCTATATATCCGAAGTGTGAATATGCTTAAACGAATACCGGGTTTAGCCGGTACAACACCCTGGATACTGAAAGACTTCCGTTCACCACGACGTCAATTGCGAGACATTCAGGATGATTTCAACCGAAAAGGGTTGGTTTCTGATAAAGGCCAGAAAAAGAAGGCTTTCTTTGTCATGCAGAAATGGTATGAAGAATTAAAACAACAATACAAGTAAATTAATTTCTTTAATCATTAAGATAGCAAACCGATTCAAAAATTGGAATAATAAAATATTAAGAAAATGAGTATCTTTGCAGTTCTTAATAGAAAATATAGAATTTAAACCCGGCTATTCTTATTATTTACAACTAGTCACTTTTAACTTAATTATCAATCATGAGTTTACTAAATGATACCGGCATGTATGTTTTGCTGATGAGAAGGGTATTGGTGCAGCCCGATCGATGGAAAATGTTTTTTCGTCAGTTCCCCAAAGAACTTGAAAAATTAGGATTGCAGTCGTTGCCCATTGTGGTGATTATTTCAGTGTTTATCGGGGCCATCATGACTATCCAAACCAAACTGAATTCTGCGAATCCACTGCTTCCAAACTACACAACCGGATTAGTAACCCGTGATACGTTATTGCTTGAATTTTCTTCAACCATTATGTGCTTGATACTTGCCGGAAAAGTAGGGTCTAATATTGCTTCTGAAATTGGCACCATGCGGATCACCGAGCAGATTGATGCCCTGGAAATTATGGGAGTGAATTCAGCTAATTATCTGATATTACCAAAGATAGTTGCCTTTGTGGTAATGATCCCCTTCCTGGTTATTTTCAGTATGGGCTTAGGGATTCTTGGAGGTTATTTTGTCAGTATTTTTACAAATGTTATTTCAACGGGAGATTATATAACGGGTATTCAATATGCCTTTGTTCCCTATTATGTGTTTTATTCGCTTGTGAAATCATTGATCTTTGCTTTTGTCATTACTTCCGTGGCCTCGTATTATGGATATTATGCCCGGGGGGGAGCGCTCGACGTAGGTAAAGCAAGCACGAATGCTGTGGTAAACAGCAGTATTTTAGTCCTGTTTTTCAATTTATTGGTAACCAGTTTAATGCTAGGCAAATAGTTGACTTTAAGAAGAATAAAATGATTGAAGTAAAGAATGTAGATAAATCTTTTGAGGGTAATCGGGTGTTGAAAAATGTTTCTGCCATTTTTGAAACAGGTAAAACCAATATGATTATCGGACAAAGCGGTTCGGGTAAGACTGTATTAATGAAAAGCATCATTGGCTTACACCGGATCGATAAAGGGCGAATTGAATATGATGGCCGGAATTTGCCGGATATGAAGATGAGCAACATCCGCATTTTAAGGCGTGAAGTAGGAATGCTGTTCCAGGGCTCGGCACTTTTCGACTCTATGAGTGTATTGGAGAACGTCATGTATCCGCTGGAAATGTTTTCGCCCTCCACGAAAGAAGAAATGATTGAACGCGCTTATTTCTGTTTGAAACATGTCAATCTGGAAGAAAAGGCTTTTGATCTGGCTCCTTCCGAAATTAGCGGGGGTATGCAAAAACGTGTGGCTATAGCCAGGGCTATTGCTCTTCAACCAAAATACTTGTTTTGTGATGAACCAAATTCAGGTCTCGACCCAAAAACTTCCCTGGTGATCGATCAACTCATTCATGAAATTACGCATACTTTTGGTATTACAACCATTATAAACTCGCACGATATGAATTCGGTGATGGAAATTGGCGAGAATATCATTTTTATCGAAAATGGTGAAAATGCTTGGCAAGGGAATAAAGATGATATTTTTCATGTGCATAACGAAGCCCTGAATAATTTTGTGTTTGCTTCGGAGTTATATAAACAAGTTAAACAAGCCAATCAATGAAAATTATTTCCTACAATGTAAACGGCATCCGCGCGGCATTAACCAAAGATTTTACAGAATGGCTTGAGTCGGAGAATCCTGATGTGCTTTGTTTGCAGGAAACCAAGGCGCAGCCGGATCAGATTGATACGATGTTATTTGCCCGGTTGGGATATACATCCTACCTCCATTCGGCGCAGAAAAAGGGATACAGCGGTGTGGCCATACTCAGCAAAGATGCCCCTGATAATGTCGTTATCGGCATGCAGCATGAAGGTTTTGATGCCGAAGGAAGAGTGATACGTGCTGATTTTGGTGACCTGACTATCGTGTGCGTATATATCCCTTCAGGTTCCTCGGGGGGGATTCGTCAGGCAGTAAAAATGGAATTCCTAAAAGAATTTGCTGTTTTTATTAAGAATCTTCGAAAAATACGACCAAATATAGTGGTTTGTGGAGATTATAATATTTGCCACAAGCCTATTGATATTAACCATCCTGAAAGACAAAAAGGAGTATCCGGTTTTCTGCCTGAAGAACGGGACTGGCTGGACCAATATGAAACCTCAGGAATGATTGATTCATTTCGTATGTTCGATCAACGTTCCGAACAATATAGCTGGTGGAGTTACCTGGGTGGTGCGCGGTTCAGGAATGCCGGATGGCGGATCGATTATCACTGGGTAAGCGAGCCTTTGCGGCAACGGTTGAAAACAGCAGCCATTCTCTCAGAAGCTGTTCATTCAGATCATTGTCCGGTAATGGTCGAACTAATTTAAACTCTGGTATTCTGCTTTCTGCAAAAAGGAGTTTTTAATGATAAAAAACAATAAATCTTAGGAAATGGAACAGTGATGAGCTAAAATGTTTTTAACTTTGTCCGTTTAAAAAAAACTTTGTCTTTATGAAATTCAACCCGTTCAGATTAATATTCTTTCTATCCGCTGTCATTTTGCTTAGCTCCTGCTTAGGAACCACTACTACCGCAGTAGTATCCACCGATGCCAGGTTTGTCTCTCTCACCTTTGCAGCGAATGACAGTATCCCGTTTTTAAACACTGCTGCATTCACATTAGTGGGCAAAACTATTGTGAATGTAGATTCGTTGCCCTATAAAACACGAATTGACAGTGTAAACCCAACTTTTAAGTTTATTACTTCAGCCGGTGCTAGGCTATATGGGGGTAATAGACATAAGAAGGATTCGGCAGTTGTTACCGGGACGGATACAATTGATTTCAGACAAGATACCATCCATATACGCAACTGGGCATCAGATGCTAAAACACAATTAGTTTATTATATTAACACAAATGTGCATCAAGTTGATCCTGAATTTTATATATGGAATAAAGTGACAGTTAATCTAACTGCATTCAATGCTACGAATCAAAAAGCCATTGTATTGAATGATAAAATGTTCTTTTACCAAAATGATGGGTCAGGTAGCTCTGTCGATACTTCGATAGATGGCATTAATTGGAATTCCGAAGCTCTAATTGGGTTACCGGCCGATGCCCCACTCAAAGCAATGGTTCAGTTTAACGGAAAATTGTTTTTAACCCAGGGTGGAGATAAGATTTATTCTACCACTGATGGTTTAACCTGGAATACAAATAGCTTTACAAATGCCGATTATAGTTTTAAGTCCATCGTGCTTGGTTTAAAGGATAGTCTTTATGCTATCACACAATCTAAGACTGACATGGTTTATCGTTTTGCAAGTTCCGGTGATGGTTTACTATGGGTAATTAAGAGTACCAATGTAGTTCCGGTTGGTTTTCCAATCAGTGACTTTGCTTCAGTAGCCTATAGTTCATCTACAGGAAAAGCGAAAGGGCTGGTTCTACAAGGCTCAGAAACTAATTCCAGCAATTGGAGTACAGAGGATGGATACTATTGGGTGAATTTCAGCAATGAAAATCACTCGTTGGATACGCTGGCAGTTGGTGCCTCCGTAATAGCTTATGATAGTAAACTACTTGTCTTCGGTTTGAGAACTGATAATGGTAAAAGTTATTACAAGGTTTCGAAAGACGAAGGGTTGAGCTGGCAGACTCCTGATACATTGCGGAACAAACTGCCTAAAGATTATCCGGCACGTACCAATCAATCGGCTATTGTTCTGAAACCGAGAGCATATGATAAATTGGATCCATTGCCTATCAAACAACAATCAAATCGTATTTTCCTTATTGGTGGCAATTCAGGTTTAACGATTTTTTCAGATGTTTGGACAGGTAAATTGAATCGTAAAAACTTCTTAATACAAGAACCGACTATTTACGTCAATAAGAATGCTTACGTCAATAAGAAATAAATTTATAGCTTTAAAAAGGTGCTTCTCTTTTCAGAAGCACCTTTTTTTTGCATAAGTTGATAGGTTTAATTTTTTTTAGCTACTTTTGCGCCTTCAAATTACGCTCAGCTTATGAAAACAAAAAATGTAAACGCTCCTTTCTCAATTCGGTTCCGTCGCTGGAGCAGGGCAGGGTATGCCGTTTTTTGTAGTCTGGCCTGTACAGTGACCATTGGCTGCGTGGACATTTCCATATCGGATAAATCACTTCAAAAAGCAGCAGGTATTTCAGAAAACTCTCTCTGTGCGATGGCTGACAACTCGGAATCCAGTGATCAGGAGATGGAGATATTGGAATTGGAATCATCCATCCATCAAGCTCAGGCAGCCTCTCTATTTTTAATTACATCTGATCATGCGGCTGCGTGCGATCAAAATACCTATATTTATTTTATTAATCAGAACGGTTGAAATGAGTTTTTCTCATCTCAACCGTTTTTTATTTTATTCAGTATGAAAAAAATTTTTATTCTTTGTTCTATTGTTTTTGTTACATTTCAGTCCATTCGTAGTCAGGAGAAGACTGATTCGGTAAATGTAAATCTTTCCGAATTGCAGGTGAATGCTAACCGTGCAAAACTTTATTCTGAAATGGGCAGGGTACTAACCATTGTTGATAAAGCGGAGATCGCCCGTACAGCCGTTCAGAGCATCGACCAATTGCTAGACTATGTGGCAGGGCTGGATATTCGTCAACGGGGTATTGATGGCACCCAGGCTGATATATCTGTGCGTGGTGGTTCGTTCGACCAGGTATTGGTATTGCTGAACGGTGTAAACATTACCGACCCGCAAACAGGACATTTCAATCTGGACATACCGTTGAATCTTTCGGATGTCAGCCGGGTGGAGATACTCGAAGGCTCTTCAGCCCGGGTGCTGGGTCCGAATGCATTCAGCGGAGCTATCAATATCATCACTGAGAACCGTGAAAAGCACGCTTTGAATGCTGAATTGGAAGGAGGCAGCTTTAATTATTATGCACAATCTGTATCAGGTAGCATAGGTTCTGACCGCTTTCATACGTTTGCCTCTGTGTCGCATAAAAGCAGCAGCGGATATATTGCCAATACAGATTTTGATTTATCGAGTGCCTTTTTACAATCTATCTTTAATACTAAAAGTGCCGGTAAATTCTCTCTGCAACTGGCCGGTCAATTAAAAGCTGTTGGATCTAACGGGTTTTATACATTGGCTTATCCAAACCAGTTCGAGAATTCAAAAACCTTTCTGTCTGCCTTGAACTGGTCGATGAGCAAAGGTAATTTTGAGTATTCGGCACAGGCATACTGGCGCGAACATCATGATAGATTTGAATTGTTTCGTGATTTCGTAGGAGCTGCTTCCTGGTATACCGGTCATAACTATCATATGACGGATGTCACCGGAACAAAGTTTACCGGATCGTACCTTTCGTCAATCGGTAAAACAACTCTTGGAGTTGAAATACGTAATGAACATATCTATAGTAATGTGCTTGGAACATTGATGGCGCAAAAGGTTGCTGTTCCATTTGAAAGTAATAAGTTCTTTACCCGTGAAGCCGATCGATTCCTGGCAACTGCCTTTTTCGATCATTCAGTGACTATTGACAAATGGTATTTATCATTTGGTGCAGCTGCCACGCAGAGTACTTCGTTTGGCGTAAATGGCTACGGAGGAATAGATATCGCTTATTCGCTGAATGAATTTGCCCGGGTTTTTGCTGATGCCAATACAGCGGTCCGACTTCCTACCTTTACAGATTTATATTATAACAGTGCTACTCAGATTGCAAATCCCAATTTAAAGCCAGAACAATCAAAAACTGTTGAAGTAGGTACCAAAGTCAATAAGGCTGATTGGAGCCTCAATGCCACAGTCTACTACCGCATTGGCAATAATATAATCGACTGGGTCAAGTCACCCGATTCAACCAAATGGCAAAGTCGCAACCTGACTAATGTAGATGCACTTGGAGCCGATATTGTTGTGGATTACTATTTCCATCATTCGTTTCTGGAAAAAGTCACATTGTCATATTCTTATCTCACATTAGACAAGACTGCCGATAACTTTGATTCAAAATATGTACTCGATTACCTGAAACATAAATTTACGATGGCAATTCATCATAAAGTTTGGAGTAAACTTTCTGCCAACTGGACAGGGTCATATTCCGATAGGGCAGGGAAGTATATCGATTTTGCGACAAATAAACTTGTTAGCTATTCTCCGTACTTCCTGTTGAACGGCCGGCTTCTCTGGTCGCAAAACAAATATGATCTCTTTGCGGATGTCAATAATATCCTGAATTCAACGTATGCCGATTATGGTGGATTAACCCAACCCGGTGCCAGTGTGAATGTGGGAGTCCGGTTAAAACTCAATTAAAAGAAAACGGCTGTCTAAATGGTTTAGACAGCCGTTTCTCTAATTGTTACATTTTCTAGCAAGCCATAATCGGTTTTATTTGCTTGAAGAAATCATTTCCTTTATCGTCTACCAGAATAAATGCCGGGAAGTTCTCTACCTCTATTTTCCAGATAGCCTCCATGCCCAGTTCAGGGTATTCCAGGCATTCCACTTTCTTGATATTTTGTTCTGCCAGGATTGCTGCAGGCCCTCCAATGGATCCCAAATAAAAGCCACCATGCTTTTGGCATGCATCGGTTACTTGTTGTGTCCGGTTGCCTTTTGCAATCATGATTAAACTGCCACCGTTTTCCTGAAGAAGGTCTACATACGAATCCATACGTCCGGCTGTTGTCGGACCAAATGAACCTGAAGCCATTCCTTTTGGGGTCTTGGCAGGACCTGCATAATAGATCGGGTGGTCTTTTACATATTGAGGCAGTGGTTTACCTGAATCGAGCAACTCCTTTAGCTTAGCATGGGCTATGTCACGACCTACAACGATTGTTCCGTTTAAAGAAAGTCGTGTCGATACAGGATATTTTGCCAGGGTAGCCAAAATCTCTTTCATAGGTTGGTTCAGATCAATCCTGACAGCATTGCCTTCCCCTTGATTCCTGAATGCTTCAGGGATTAAACGACCCGGATTATCTTCCATGCGTTCCACCCAGATACCTTCTTTGTTGATTTTCCCCTTGATATTGCGGTCGGCAGAACACGATACGGCCATTCCTACAAAGCAGGAAGCCCCGTGACGGGATAACCGGACAATGCGTACATCATGTGCAAAATACTTTCCACCAAACTGTGCACCGATACCTGCTTCCTGGGAAGCTTTCAGAATCTTTGCTTCCATTTCCACGTCCCTAAACGATTGTCCAAGTTCATTGCCTTCGGTGGGTAGTTCATCGTAGTATTTAGTTGAGGCAAGTTTCACCGTTTTCATACACGCATCAGCAGAGGTTCCACCGATCACAAATGCAATGTGGTAAGGAGGACAAGCGGCAGTGCCCAGTGTCTTCATCTTCTCAGTCAGGAACTTTTCCAGCGATACCGGATTCAACAATGCCTTTGTTTCCTGGAAAAGATATGATTTATTAGCCGAGCCACCGCCTTTGGCAATAAACAGGAATTTATATTCGTTTCCGTGACTGGCTACCAGGTCGATCTGAGCAGGCAGGTTGGTGCCTGTATTCACTTCATCGTACATGTTCAAAGCCGCATTTTGCGAGTAACGAAGGTTTTCTTCGGTATACGTTTCGTAGATTCCTTTCGACAGGGCTTCTTCGTCGGTTCCATTAGTCCAGACGTTGCTACCTTTTTTGGCATACACGGTAGCTGTACCGGTATCCTGACAGAAAGGCAATACTCCTTTTGCAGCGATTTCAGCATTCCGAAGCATGGTCAATGCCACATATTTGTCATTCTCACTGGCTTGCGGATCGGCAAGGATAGCTGCTACCTGTGCCTGATGAGCAGGACGAAGCAGAAAGGAGCAATCACGCATAGCAGCACGTGCCAGTTTCGTCATTCCTTCAGGTTCCACTTTCAACACTTCCTGACCCTCAAATTCGGATACAGAAACGTGTTCGTTGGTTAGCAAATAATACTCGGTTTTGTCCTTCCCAAGCGGAAATGGTTCCTGATAATTGAATTCTTTAGCCATGATGGATATAAGTTTAATGTTTGAAGAGTTTGAAGAGTTTGAAGAGTTTAATATTTTAAACAGGCTGCAAAATTAAGGAAAATATCCCGTAATTCAGAACGTTTGAAAGAAACAATTTATGGCAATCTAATAATGCATATCGGAGTTTAGGTTTAATCATTTCAAATAAATAGTATCTTTGTCTAAAAATTACGCATGTGTAAACTTTATGTCATAGCAGGTTGTAATGGAGCTGGTAAGACTACCGCTTCTTATTCAGTTTTACCTGAAATGCTTAATTGTAACGAGTTTGTGAATGCAGATGAAATAGCCAAAGGGTTGTCTCCATTTCAACCGGATAAAGTTGCCATTGAAGCTGGTAGAATCATGTTGAACAGAATAAAGGATTTAATAAACCAACAAATTGATTTTGCTTTTGAAACAACATTAGCCACCAAATCATATGTAAATTACATTCAGGAAGCTCAAACAAAAGGATATACAGTAACGTTGGTTTATTTTTGGTTAAGCTCACCGGAACTTGCTGCTAAGCGTGTTAAAGAGCGTGTGATATCTGGAGGGCATGATATACCGGAAGATGTTATTTATCGTCGATATTGGTCAGGTATTCGAAACCTTTCAAAAATGTACTTGTCGATTTGTGATAATTGGCTGATTATCGATAATTCGAAAGCTCCTTTTCAAATTATCGCTAAGATGGAAAACCCCCACAACATTATTATTAATAATCAAATTATTTACGATCAAATTACAAAATCATGAATAAAGAAGAAGATAAAGATACCTTAGGGAAAATTCTTGAAGGAATAGAAATGTCATACAACAAATTACTAGCTTCCAGGCAAAAGGAAGATGGAGAACTTATAATTGAGAAAGATGGAGAAATTGTATCAGTGAAAGCACGTAAATTAAAAAAGACAAACGTTTATTCCCATTTGGTTAATCCTGAAAAACTGAAATAATGCTAACAACCAATCAACCAATCAACCAATCAACCAATTAACCAATTAACTCAATCAACCAATCACTTAATTAACCAGATATGCTTCCTCGCGATTAGTAATCTTCATAATTTTAGTATCACGAACCGAGTTATGTTCAGTGACTACAATAGCCGTCACTGATACGGTTACATTAATAGGACTTAAGACGTTATCATTTAGCAATCCCAGGTAAATTTTTCCTGTCACGGGTTTCGTTATCTGAGCGGCATCATTCAGTATATTTCCTTGTTTGAAGCTCTTGAACTGCTTTCCAACTTTAAACAATGAAGCGTTTGTGGCATCATCCATAAAGCAGAATTTTACATTGTCCCCTTCATGAATCATGCTGAATGCATTGATCCCGTACAATGCCAACGCCGCCATGGTTCCGTAACCCGGAATGTAGGAAGCAGCTGATGCCACTGAATTCAAAAAACCTCTTTTTGCCTGGCTAAAGGCTTTCTGACCTTCAGTTCCCACACCGATATAATAACTCCAGGACACGGTGCCGGCAGGTAATGTAAATTCAATGAGATCTTTGTTTGCCTTGCCATATAAGATATTCGCAGAACCTATTTTTGTTACCCGTTCCATTAGAATTCGAGCGGTGGTATCCCGTTTCATAAGATAACTTCCTTGAGTCGATACGTAGGTGGTGTCCTGAACCATTCGCCAATGAACTGATGAACTGAAGTCCTGAGTGCTGGTGTTTGCCGGAATACGTTGAATCTTTATGTGGCAGTATCGTGCAGTACCGGCAGGATTGGTAAGCCGGAATTTATAAATGCCCGTTCGGATGATATGCAGACTTTTATTCTCGATCTTCTTGACGTTATAATCCATAAATTTAGTGGACAATGGAAGTTCGCTTATTTCAAGCTCTTTCAACGACCAACCATGTTTCTCCTTGAATGAGAACACCATTTCATCACCTGCCGCGAAACCGTAGTAGAATACCTCATTACTATGACCGTTTACTTTCAGGGAGTTTTCTGCTACATCTACTGGTAATAACGCAAAAACAAAAGAGGTCCAGCAACCTAAAAGAGAGAGCAATATCCAATATCGTTTCATTGTAAATTTATAGATAAAACCTTTTTCATAAATGTATGCAGCATCGGGACTAATCTGAGATATATTAAACATAGCCGGCTGAACTTCAAATAGAAATTCAGCCGATCTTTATATTTCACGGATTCAAAATTATTCCATTATTTGATTGTATTTAATATCTCTTCAATCTGATTCTTGTTTTCATGCAGATAATTGATTGCAATATCCCTAATACTATCTGTTTTTTTATTAAACTTATTCTAATTGATTCAGAATTTGATTTTTAATTTGGTCTTTCAGTCCACTTTTTGTAACTAAATCTACCTTACGACCAAAAATTTGTTCCAAACGCAGTTGCAATGTAAAGAACTTCCAGCCGATTGGTTTTTCAAATTCTACAAGTAAATCAATATCGCTTTCTATTGTTTGGGTTTCATCGGCATACGATCCAAAAAGCCCGATTGACTTGACCGAGTAATCCTTAAATAAAAGAGGTTTAATCTCTTTCAATTTCGATATAATTTCACTTTTTGTTTCCATAAAACTCATTGTTTGGCATACAAAAATAGCGCATTTTTCTGACAAATCTTTTTTTCTGCTATGAGAAAGTTAAAACCGTTGAAATTTCAACGAATAATTCATATCATGAATCTGTATACAAAGATACATAAACATTTAAATGGTTAGTCACTTTGGAAAGTGTTTAATTTGTTGTTCCTGTCATAGCTTGTCAATGGTGATTGTAGCTTCTGATATAATTTTTTCTACAATGGCTGTACTATTTCTTATGAAACACACCTTCTGCATGTTGTGTTTCCACGCCATCGAGTGTGCCTACCCCTTTGAATTCCAGTTCATCATCCCCTTTAAAGAAGAAATCGAGCTTATCCACAAATTTCTTCCCCTTGTGCATTCCGTTATGTACAATGAACAAATGATCGGGTGATTTCCATTCACCTACATGTTCGTTAGTGGTACCCATGTTATCCACCGAATACCATTTTATTTTAGCGTCGTAGGGGTCATATCCCACCAGGTCGGTTCCTTTCATCGTTCCCAATACAGGGTCCGTAAACCATTCATCGGCATACAAACCGTTTCCATCGGCTGTTTCCTTGCAGCTTACCATGTAATCCACGGTATACGTTTTACCCTCCATAGTTAACTTGGCTTTGGCTTGCCAGTCCCCCACAAATTTCTTCAGGTTTTGTACTGCCATAGGTACTTCCGGTTTTTTGTCCTTTGATTCAGGATCTTCACTGGTGGCTTTTGTCCCGTTAAACGATTGTCCTATCAACAGCAAGGCTGCCAACAGAATGTAAATAAACTTTTTCATATGTGTGCTGATTTAAATTGCGCCTACTCTCTCCGGTTTTCGGCTAACCCGTTAAGCTTTGCATTGAAAAAACAACATTAATTCTGCAAATGTTCAGTTTCATCTGTTCAGTTTGAGTATTACTACTATCGACCCACTAGGTTTCGTAATATTAATCTCAAACTCTCAATTTCCATCCTGTTTCCCCTCGTTTTTGGTCCGGTATTTAGTCTTTTCTTGTCTTTAGTTCCGATAGGGTTGCGTTAGGGTTCCGTTAGGTATACCTATTCCAACCCCTTCGGAACCCTAACGCAACTCTTAACCAACTCTATTTAAACAGAGATAAAGCTATGGGGAAGGTGAGAATGAAGTATAGAACAACATATTGGTACACATAAACGAAAAGTCCGAAAAATCATACGACTTTTCGGACTTTCAGGAATAATGATTCAGTGAATTTTAATCGAACAGGTTCAGCTGGCCGGTGATGTCATCAATGATTTTCTTGTTATCGATTACATCATCTATGTTTTCAGTTTCAGCGGGTGCAGGTTTAACGGGCTTTTCCTTCTTAGGTTTTGCAGGCTTAGCTTCATGGACCTCAGGGTTGGAAGTTTCAGGAATGGTAAACTTTACCTGAATTTCAGGATCGACGAGATCCTCGTTTTCGTCTGAAATGCCGGTATCACCGTTGAATTCGGCGTCAACCAATCCACCACTGATTTCACCACCATCGTTGTCATCATCATCCACCGACACCTCTTTGGGCTGAAGGACGGGTTCAGGTTCCTTGAAACGGATAGGTTCCAGCTCATTGATAGTCTCCACTTCGAAGGTAGTCAGGCGTTTTCCTTTGGCCTTGTAGCTCTTGACGCCGATAAACTCTTCGGCATCCACCACCAGTGTTTCACGGTAGGCATCATTGCCGCCCATCACCACTTCGAAGCGTGGATAATCGACATCGGTCATGATGATCAAACGGGAATCGATGCTGTCGCCCAGTAAGTTCTGAGGCTTTTGAGTGGGTTCGAGCTGGAAACGCTTCAGGTAATTGAATTTCTGTTCGGCATCGTACAACACGACCGACCATACCTTGTGCGGATCGAACTTCTCGATAATCATGATGTCCTTGTTGTAATGGTTGGCCAGGTCGAAGTTGCTGGTATAATATTCCCCTTTGCTGGAAACGATCAGGATCGATTCATCACTCTGGTATTCGCCCAGGTACTTACCACGGCTATCGTAGTTCAGACGAAGTACATCGCGGTCGAACCAGACCTGACGGCCTCCGAGCGTAGATCCACCCTTTTGTTTCAGGGCTATTTTATGGATATCATTTTTTGTCAGGATATTTCCCATGGATTGGCGGCCCTTGATGGCGATCTCGCAGAAGTCCTTTTCGAACACCAGCTTGTTGAGGCGGGGCTTCGGTTTCAGGGTCACGCGGATCACTTCGGCTTCGGCGTTTGGATTGACGGTGAAATAAATCACTTTCGAACCCGCGGTGCCCATGGTGATGTCATACTCCTTGTCGCGGGTGATGCCGTTCACGGCGAAACGTTTGATATAATAAGGCCCGGTCTTGCCGTCGCGATACACTGTGTTGTATACCGTGCGCTTATCATTTTTCTTGAAGACGTCGAGATGAAGGATGTTCTTACCGACGAACATTTTATCCACCACTTTCACAATCTTGTAGCGTCCGTCCTTGAAGAAAATGATGATGTCGTCGATGTCGGAGCAATTGCATACGAACTCATCCTTGCGTAAGGCGGTACCTATAAAGCCTTCTTCCCGATTCACGTACAGTTTCTCATTGGCTTCCACTACTTTGGCGGCTACAATGGTTTCGAAATTACGTATTTCGGTCAACCGGGGATGCTCTTTCCCGTATTTGGCCTTCAACCCTTCGTACCAGGTAATGGTGTAGTCGACGATATGTGCCAGGTGATGGTCTATTTCCTCAATCTTCTTTTGAATAGAGAGGAGGGTGTCGTTTGCCTTGTCGGTATCGAACTTCGTAATCCGCATCATTTTTATTTCGAGCAACTTCAGGATATCTTCCCGTACCAGTTCGCGAATAAAATCAGGTTTGAAAGGCTCCAACCGTTTATCGATATGGGCAATCACTTCCTCCTGCGAACGGCTTTCTTCAAAACCTTTGTCCTTGTAGATGCGGTTTTCGATAAATATCTTTTCTAGCGAGGTGAAGAACAATTGTTCCTGAAGTTCACCTTTCTGGATTTCAAGTTCGAGTTGCAACAGCTCCATGGTGTGCTGGCAACTGATCCGCAACATTTCGCTTACCCCGCAAAAACGCGGCTTATTGTCGTGAATCACACAACAGTTGGGTGAAATGCTCAGCTCGCAATCGGTAAAAGCAAACAAGGCATCGATGGTTTTATCGGATGAAGAGCCCGGAATGAGATGCACCAGGATTTCCACATTGGCCGAGGTATTGTCGTCGACTTTGCGAATCTTAATTTTCCCTTTATCACTGGCACGGATAATTGATTCAATGAGTTTTGAGGTGTTGGTGCCAAAGGGAATTTCGGTAATGGCAAGGGTCTTGTTATCGATCTTACCTATTTTTGCACGGATTTTTACAGCACCACCACGTTCACCGTCGTTGTAGCGGCTGACATCAATGGAACCACCCGTCTGGAAATCGGGGAGCAGGATAAATGTTTCGCCCTTCAAATGGGCTATGCAAGCATCGAGTAATTCATTGAAATTATGAGGCAGTATCTTCGAATTCAACCCCACAGCAATACCTTCAACCCCCTGTGCCAACAGCAACGGGAACTTGACAGGCAAGGCGATGGGTTCCTTGTTGCGGCCATCGTACGAAGATTTCCATTCGGTGGTCTTGGGATTAAATACAGTTTCGAGGGCAAACTTCGAGAGGCGGGCTTCAATATACCTGGGTGCAGCGGCACCATCACCAGTGAGGATATTCCCCCAGTTCCCCTGGCAATCGATTAGTAAATCCTTTTGTCCCAATTGCACCAGTGCATCGCCAATGGAGGCATCCCCATGGGGGTGGAACTGCATGGTATGCCCAACGATATTGGCCACCTTGTTATAACGGCCATCATCAAGCCGCTTCATCGAGTGCAGGATGCGGCGCTGTACAGGCTTCAATCCATCGTAGATATCGGGCACGGCACGTTCCAGAATCACGTAGGAGGCATAATCCAGAAACCAGTTTTGGTACATGCCGGACAAATGATGTTTCACAGCATCAGTACTGATTTTCGGTACTTTATAGGTTGATCGGGTTTCTGACTCAGCTTCCATGCCGGTATCTTCAGCTGCGTCAGTCAATTCGGCTTCTTCGTTTTCAGAATCAATTATTTCGTCTATACTCATTGGTAATGATATAATTTAGTAGCCCCCTAAATCCCCCAAGGGGGACTTAAGATCTTTTTTTTAAGGGAGTCAGTAAAAATACAAGGATTATGAAACTTATTTTTCTTTTGTTGTGTTTATAACAATCAGAGTCTTAAATTCCCCTTTGGGGGATTTAGGGGGCTCTTCTTTTTTTATAATCCACCGACAAAAATAAGTAAAAATAAGAAAAAAGCCGTAACTTTGCGTTCCTTTTTTTTAGAACCTGATAGTTAATGATATCCTAATATTAGTTCAACCCTTAAAAAATTAATTATTTATGAATGCGAAAGTTCTCCTTTCTGTGTTTCTAGTTAATTGTTTTTTTGCTAATTCACAGACATTCATCGTCAAGGCAACTATCCAGGTAGTTGGTATTTCATGCGATAATGATACAACTTCCCGACAAATAGATTTTCAAAAACTGGAACAGAATCAATACCATAGTGTCCGGACTTTTACTTCCACCAATTGCCAGAACGAATTTGTGTTGCCGACCGCCCCTGGGAACTATAAAATGGTCGTCAATACTTTAAAATACGAAGAACAAGAGCTTCCCTTTAGTGTCAATGCCACTACAACAGAAGTCACCCTGGGGAAAATGACCTTGTCCAAGCAAAAGAAAACCGTCAATTTATCGGAAGTGACCATTGTTGGGAATAAAAAGGAATTCATTAAAGTGGATGCCGATAAAACCACCTACCTGGTGCGTGACAATCCGGCACTTTCATCCGGTTCCATGCAGGATGCCATTCGCAAAATTCCCGGAGTGATCGTCAGTCCAAGCGGTAACCTGAACCTGAATGGCAAGGATGTAACCATTTATATTGATGGCACCCCTTCCAACTTATCCGGACAGGATTTGAAAAACTATATACAGAGTCTGCCAGCCAATGCCATTGAAAAGATAGAACTGATTGAAAATCCGGGTGCGTCCTATGAAGCTAATACAAATGGCGGGGTGATCAATATCGTGACTCGGTCGAACAGCTTTAAAAGTTTCAGCGGGATTCTGAACCTGCATTATGGAACGAGCGAGGGCAATCATAAATACTCCCCTTCTATCATGTTGAACGGCCGGAAAAAGACCATCAACTGGCAACTGCAGACGGGCTACAATTCACACGAAGTAAATGATTATAATAACGTAGACCGGACTTTTACCTCCTTTAATCCCAATGTGCTCTATTTTCAGGAAGGGAATGGCAAAGAGCTAAATAATAACTTTTATTTCAGGCCTATGGTAAATTTCAGGCTCAATGAAAACTCCAACCTGATACTGAATTATAATCTAAACATAGCCGGAAACCGAACCACCACTCCGAGTTCTGTATATACACAATACCTGACCCCGGCAATAAACTATACGAACGATTATACAAATCAGAATAATAACCATAACCATGAACTGGTAGCCAAGTACAAAACTAAGTTGGATTCGTTGGGTAAAACCCTGCAAATCACAGCCTATTATTCGAATTATGGCAAAGAGGCAAATGCAAAATCCTTGCTTAATCAAAATAATTCGTACCTTTACAGCATCAATGCTATAAATCTGAGCCTGACGAATTATTATGTGAAATATGATTTTGAATTGCCATTCAAATACTTTCAATTTAATACGGGGGGAAAGTTTAATAAAGTAATGGCCGGTGATGTGGGGAAATATAATTTAAATAATTCCCAATCCTCTATTTTTGATACACCTGTATATTTGAATCAGTTAGATTTTAAGTATTCAGAAACAAACCTGGCATTGTACGCCGAGTTAAAAAAGAAATTCGGAAAATTTAATGTCACTGCCGGAGTGCGGCTGGAAGACTTAAACTTTAAAAGTTCGCTGTTGCAGAGAGATACTACAGTAAACGGAGGATTTCCGTACATTTATCCGACGCTCAACTTAATGTATCAGTTTACACCGGTGTTGAGCATGACAGGCCGGTATTCAAGGAAAGTAGCCATGCCTCCATACAGTCAGCTTGACCCGAATAACAACGGTTATTTCGACAGGTATTCCAGCTCGGTAGGTAACCAGTTTCTAAAACCTAATTTTTATGATAATTATTCGGTGACCTTGTCTGCCTTTAATTACGTGAACCTGGGGGCCAACTATTCGTACACAAAGAATGTGAGTTTAATGATTTTAAACACGTTGCCGGATTCAATCGCATCTACTCAGACGTTTACCAACTACGGGAATATCCGTAATTATAATTTTTCGTTGGCATTTCCGGTTCCTTTTGGATTGATCACCAAGGGAAAAGATTTTTTCAAACAGCCCATGGAGCTGGATAAAATGAGCTTCTTGTATTTCTATATTGCCTATAACCGGCAGATTATTAAAGACTATGTGTATCCTGATGGACATTCAAATCCATTTTGGGTGTTCGTAGTCAATGGACAGTTTGTGTTGCCACTGGCGTTGAGATTAAATGCACAGTATTTCTTTTTGACCAAGGGTACTTTTCAGATTTACCAGGTGGAACATCCACTTCAGTTCTGGCTGGTGGACCTGACCAGAAAGTTTAATAAGGATAAACTGGAGTTTACGGTAGAGGCTGAAAGGGACGTAAAGCAGCAGATCTCTTTTACCACTCCTAATTTGAAAACCAATTTTAGCAACCTGAACGATGGGTTGACATTTTGGTTTAAACTGACTTATCGATTCGGGGAATTCAAAAGCAAGGAAGAAACCCAGATAGAAATTGAAAAGAAACAGGTGGAAGGCGGAGGATTCGATTTGAAGAAGTAGGTAAGAGGTAAGGAGTAAGAGGTAAGGAATGAGGAGTGAGGAATGAGTTTGAAGAGTTTGAAGAGTTTGGAGAGTTTGAAGAGTTTGAAGGATTTGAAGGGTTTGAAGGGTTTGAAGAGTTCGAAGAGTTCGGAGAGTTCGGAGAGTTCAGAGAGTTCAGAGAGTTTGAAGAGTTTGGAGAGTTTTATGTTTGATAGGTTTAAATACAACCCTGTCAGCGGTTGAAGACCCTGAAAGCGGTTGAAAAGGATAAATAATAAATAAAATAGTAAATATAATTATGGCTTCACAAGAAGATGTTTTTAAGAAATTGATTGCGCATTGTAAAGAGTATGGTTTTGTATTCCCTTCGAGCGAGATTTACGATGGGTTGGCTGCTGTGTACGACTACGGTCAGAATGGGGTGGAACTCAAGAATAATATCAAAAAGTACTGGTGGGACAGTATGGTGCTGCTCAATGAAAATGTGGTGGGACTGGATGCAGCCATCTTTATGCACCCGACTACCTGGAAAGCTTCAGGTCATGTGGATGCTTTCAATGATCCGTTGATTGACAACAAGGATAGCAAGAAGCGCTATCGTGCGGATGTGCTGATTGAAGACTTGCTGGCAAAGTACGATGATAAGATCACAAAAGAGGTGGAGAAAGCCGCCAAACGTTTTGGGGAGAGCTTCGATGCAGATATGTTCCGGAAGACCAATGAACGGGTAATGGAACATCAGGCAAAGCGTGACGAGATTCATGCCCGTTTTGTAAAAGCCCTGAACGATAGTAATCTTGTTGAATTAAAAGCCATAATAGAGGATTATGAGATAGTATGCCCTGTAAGCGGCACAAAGAACTGGACAGAAGTGCGTCAGTTCAACCTGATGTTTTCGACAGAGATAGGTGCTACAGCCGATGGTTCCATGAAAATCTACCTTCGTCCGGAAACGGCACAGGGCATTTTTGTGAACTTCCTGAATGTACAAAAGACAGGCCGCATGAAGATCCCTTTTGGTATTTGCCAGATTGGGAAAGCATTCCGCAACGAGATTGTGGCACGCCAGTTCATATTCCGCATGCGTGAATTTGAACAAATGGAAATGCAGTTCTTTGTTCGTCCCGGAGAAGAAATGAAATGGTTCGAACATTGGAAGGAATTCCGCTTGAAATGGCACAAAGCCCTTGGACTGGGAGACCAGAAATATCGTTTCCACGACCATGATAAATTGGCCCATTATGCCAATGCAGCCACTGATATTGAATTTGAAATGCCTTTCGGATTTAAGGAAGTGGAAGGGATTCACTCCCGTACTGATTTCGATCTGAGCAGCCATGAAAAGTTCTCGGGTAAGAATATCAAATACTTCGATCCGGAGATAAACCAATCATACACTCCGTTTGTCATAGAGACATCCATTGGGGTGGATCGTACTTTCCTGTCGATTATGGCTGCTTCCTACAAGGAAGAAGTGCTTGAAGGGGGTGACAGCCGTGTTGTGCTGGCATTACCTCCGGTATTGGCGCCCATCAAAGCTGCCATACTTCCTCTGGTTAAGAAAGATGGATTACCAGAGAAAGCGCGTGAAATTATGAATATCTTGAAATTCGATTTTAAATGTGCCTACGATGAAAAGGATTCTATCGGGAAACGATACCGTCGTCAGGATGCTATCGGTACGCCGTTCTGCATTACCGTTGATCATCAAACACAGGAAGACAATACGGTCACTATCCGATATCGCGACACCATGTTACAGGAAAGGGTGAATGTGGATGAACTTCAGAAAATTGTCGGGGAACTGGTGAATATGAAGAATTTGTTTAAGAAAATAGTGGGGTAGACCTCCCTAAAATAATAAGCTGAAAAACGGACAAAATTGTTTTGTCCGTTTTTCTTTAATACTGTCAATCACACTATCTGTATCTGAAATGATATTTACATCCATTGAATTTGCGTTATTTTTACCAGTAGTATTTCTATTATATTGGTTTGCAACAAAAGGAAATTTTAAGCTTCAGAATATCCTGCTTCTGGCTTCAAGTTATTTCTTCTATGGATGCTGGGATTGGCGTTTCATGTTTTTACTTCTTTTCTCAACTTCATTAGACTTTGTAACCGGTATTAAGATTCACTCAGCTGAAAAGGAAACAACTAAAAAGTGTTGGTTCTGGCTGAGCATCTGTATAAACCTGGGATTTCTAGGAGTTTTTAAATACTATAATTTCTTTGCATCTTCTTTCGCTGACTCACTCTCAGCATTAGGAATACATGTGAATTTATGGACATTGAACGTAATCCTGCCTGTTGGCATTTCTTTCTATACTTTTCATGGGCTTTCGTATGTAATTGACATTTATAAGAATAAAATAAGACCCGAAAGAAACTTTATAAATTATGCTGTTTTTGTTTCGTTCTTTCCATTACTTGTAGCAGGTCCCATTGAAAGAGCCACACATTTGTTACCTCAATTAATAAAGAAAAGGGAATTCGATTATTCAAAGGCAGTGGACGGCATGCGCCAGATTTTATGGGGTTTGTTTAAAAAAATCGTGGTAGCTGATAATTGTGCAGAATGTGTAAACCAAATATTTAAATCTTACCAAATTCAAAGTGGAAGCATGCTTCTATTGGGAGCTGTCTTTTTCTCTTTTCAAATATATAGTGATTTTTCCGGATACTCAGATATTGCCATTGGAACCGCCAAACTTTTTGGTATTGATTTGCTGCGAAACTTTGCTTTTCCCTATTTCTCGAGAGATATTGCTGAATTTTGGAGACGATGGCATATTTCACTTACTACCTGGTTAAGAGATTATCTTTACATTCCACTTGGTGGCAGTAGAGGTACAAGAGTAAAGGTGATTCGTAATACCCTGATAATTTTCCTGGTAAGTGGTTTTTGGCATGGTGCAAACTGGACATTTATTGCCTGGGGAGGATTTCATGTAATCCTCTTTTTGCCATTGCTTCTGTTTAAAAAGAATCGTAAAAATATTGTAATTGTTGCTACGGAAAGATCATTACCGAATATCAGGGAGTTTTTTCAAATACTTTCTACATTCCTTTTAGTGGCTATTGGTTGGGTTTTCTTTCGATCGGAGACTATCACACAAGCGATGGAATATATCAAGAAAATATTTCAGTTTAATTCTAATTATTTTGAAACATCAACATTTTTAAATAACGGTAGTTTGTCTAAATTTACAATCCTTTTTTCTGTTTTATCAATAATCGTGTTGATTATGACAGAATGGACTCAGCGTCTAAAGGCCCATGGTTTAGATATTTCAGGAAAGAAAGGAAGGAAGGTGGCCAATCTATATTACATTGTGCCTGTTAATTTATGTTTGTCAGGGAGGATCATCTGCTTTTATATATTTTCAATTTTAGGTCATGAAAAAATTCTTAATATACATAGCGTGTTTCCTGGCAATTATTATTTTCCTGTTTTCACTTATCACCTTTGTCACAGATCGTGGATTAAGAAAGTCGGAATTTGGGAACTTAAAAGAATGGAATGATATTTTTGATAAGAAGATTAAATCGGATATAGTTATTCAGGGAAGTTCCAGGGCATGGGTACAATTTAATACTTATATTCTTGATTCGGTACTACATGCAAATTCCTATAATATGGGAATGGACGGTACTCCTTTTGATGTGCAATATGTTAAATATAAGGCGTATGTGGAAAATAATAAATACCCGAAGATGATTCTTCAAAATGTAGATTGGGATACGATGGATAAGAACGTGCCTGTATTTCAGAAATATCAGTTACTTCCATACCTGAATGACCCATATTTTGAAAACCAGCTTTTAAAAAATAACATAATCACCAACTCAGATGTTTATTTGCCGTTTTTAAAATACGCAGGAGAACCTCAGGCTATTAAGGTCGGGTTCTCAGAATACCTGGGAATTCAACATTTCATATCTCAGAAACATCATGGGTTCTTAGGCGCACCAGAGAACTGGGATGGTGCTAATTTTGAAATAAGACAAAAAAGCGGGAAAATGATTTGGAGCAAAAATAAAGATGTCGAAAAGCTTTTCATTGACTTCTTGAATGATTGTCAGAAGAAAAATATCAAAGTTGTTTTAGTATTTGCTCCCTTTTATTATAAACTAGCCTATTTGATTGAAGATTTTAAGGGCTTGAAAACTTATTATCGCGATATTGCAAAAAAAATAATGTGGTTCTTCTGGATTTCTCTTTAGACTCCATGAACCACAATGAGAATTATTTTCACAATGTAAGCCATTTAAATAAAAGAGGAGCAGATGTGTTTACGTTGAAACTTGTTACTAAATTAAAGCATTTAGACTATTTAAAAACTTCAAAATAAGTAGCCTGCTTTGGGTTTGATATTAAATGTCAATGAACCCTATAACCTATTCCAAAAACAGTAGTCAACCACAACCCAAAGAATCGATCATATACCTGATAAACATTGTTTTTCGGAGGTGATAATTTCTTTTTCTAATAGTTGTTTTATGGCTGTGTGAATTGAGTTTGTGGTAGAAATCGAATTATTAAAATCCAATTATTGAAATCTAATAATCATAACACTTTTACGTCTAATTAGTTCATTACAAATAAGATAATCACATTTTATCTTTTAAAAACTGGCCTGTATAAGACAATTTACAATCAAGAATTTTTTCAGGGGTTCCTTCAAAAACAAGATTTCCACCCATTTCACCACCTTCTGGACCAATATCGATAATGTGATCTGCACACTTTATGATTTCCAGGTTATGCTCGATAATGATGACAGTATGCCCTTTTAATATCAATGCATCAAAGGCTTTTAACAATGTCTTGATGTCATGGAAATGTAATCCGGTAGTCGGTTCATCAAATACAAATATAGTCGGTTCGGGTTTTTCATTGGCTAAGAAAGAAGCCAGTTTTACACGTTGACTTTCACCACCCGATAATGTACTCGACGATTGACCTAGTTTGACATATCCTACCCCGACATCCTGAAGTGGTTTCAGACGTTTGATAATCTTCTTCTCTGTATTTCCTACATGTGCCGAGAAAAATTCGATAGCCTGATTTACAGTCATCTCTAACACATCAAATATGTTGGCTTCTTTGTAAGTTACATCCAGAATGTCTTGTTTAAATCTTTTCCCATGACAGTGTTCACATTCCAACACCAGGTCGGCCATAAATTGCATTTCCACCGTAACAGTACCTTCGCCCTGGCATTCCTCACAACGGCCTCCCTCGGTGTTGAACGAAAAATGGGAGGCAGTATAATTCATTTGCTTCGAAAGCTGCTGGTCGGCATAGAGTTTACGGATTTCGTCGTAGGCTTTGATATAAGTTACCGGGTTAGAGCGTGAAGAGCGCCCTATGGGGTTTTGATCCACAAATTCGATGTCCTGTGCCAGATGCATGCTGCCTTTCAACGTTCCAAACTGACCCGTGCGATCCGCTATTCCCCCGTAATGTTTCTTGAGTGCAGTATAAAACACATTGCGTACCAACGATGATTTTCCCGATCCGCTAACACCTGTTACCACAGTCATCACATTCAACGGAAACTTCACATTGATTCCTTTCAGATTATTCTCACGTGCCCCAAATACTTCAATGTAATTATTCCATTTGCGGCGATGAACGGGAAGTTCTATTTTTTCGTTTCCCAGTAAGTATTTTAGGGTGTACGAGTTTTCAAGTTCGATGGAACTAGTCTCGTGTTTTCCCAAATCAATCAGATTTGGAATACCCTGAAACACTAATTCGCCTCCTAATCGCCCTGCATTTGGGCCAATGTCAATCAGGTAATCAGCAGCCCTCATTATTTCTTCATCATGTTCTACTACCACTACTGTGTTGCCAAGATCACGCAATTGTTTCAATACTTTAATCAGTAAATACGTATCCCGCGAATGCAATCCTATACTCGGTTCATCCAGAATGTATAAGGATCCAACCAGGCTACTCCCCAGTGAAGTAGCGAGGTTGATGCGTTGGCTTTCTCCACCCGATAGTGAATTGGAAAGACGATTAAGGGTCAGATATCCTAATCCAACGTCCAGTAAAAAGCGTATGCGGTTATTTATTTCCATCAGTAATCGCTTCGCAATTGCTGCATCTTGTTCATCTAAGTTTATATTCTCGAAATAATTATTCAGAGTGCCTATAGGCATAAGAACAAGATCGGAAATGGATTTGTTATCAATGCGAATATAAGAAGCTTCCTTTTTCAATCGGCTACCATTGCATTCAGGGCATAAGGTTTTGCCACGATAACGGGCCAACATAACCCGGTATTGAATTTTATATTGATTTGCCTCCAGGTGTTTAAAGAAAGCATTCAGTCCTTCAAAATAGCTATTACCGGTCCATAATAAATGACGTTGTTCGTCAGTCAGTTCATAATAGGGTTTATGTATTGGGAAATTAAATTTTGTAGCAGAATGTACCAGTTGGTTTTTCCATTCACTCATCACTTCACCTTTCCAGCATGCGACGGCATCTTCATAGATGGAAAGATTCTTATTCGGCACTACCAGGTCTTCGTCAATACCAATCACTCTACCGAATCCTTCACATTTAGGGCATGCTCCGATCGGGCTGTTAAAGCTGAATGTGTGAACGGTCGGAGTTTCAAATACCATTCCATCTGCCTCAAATTTCTTTGAGAAATAGAGAAGTTTGGGCTCATCTTCGGTCATGATTTTCAACACACAAGCACCATTCCCTTCAAAAAAGGCTGTTTCAATGGAATCAGTCAACCGGCTTATTGCTGTTTGAGTATGCTCCACTACCAACCGGTCAATCAACAAATAGACATCTTTGTTCTCCTGTGTCATGGGTTGTTTCATAAAATCGGAGATTTGAAGGGTTTCTCCATTTACATCAACCCGGCTGAAGCCTTGCAATTGCAGGCCATTCAGTTGTTCCAGCAAGGTCCTGTCACCAGAGGGTATCACCGGGGTCAAAACCATTATTTTGGTATTGTCCGCAAAATTCATAGCCGCATCAATTACGTCCTGTGCTTCGTGTCTTCTTACCAATTCACCTGTAATAGGAGAATAAGTCTTGCCAATCCTTGCAAAAAGAAGTTTGATGTACTCGTATATTTCGGTTGATGTTCCGACTGTGGAACGGGGGTTGCGGGTGTTTACCTTCTGTTCGATGGCAATGGCAGGCGGAATCCCCTTGATATAATCTACCTCGGGTTTACTCATCCGTCCCAGAAACTGGCGTGCGTATGATGAAAGGCTTTCCACATATCGGCGCTGACCTTCTGCATAAAGGGTGTCGAATGCAAGGGATGACTTCCCTGAACCTGAAAGGCCGGTAATCACCACCAACTTGTTACGTGGTATTTCTACATCTATGTTCTTTAGGTTGTGAACCCGTGCTCCCTTTATGATAATATTTCCCTGTTTGGACATGCTTCTTTTAATTCATTATTAATAAATGAATAATTCATAGTCCGCTAGCTACACGATATATCCAAATTGAGTATCGATCAACTATCAACTACAAACTATCAACTGTTTTTTTTACAACCTGCAAAGATACATCTTATCAATTGAATAATATACCTGGCACAATGAATAATTATAAGGACGAAAGGAATCAAATTGTTGACTCAAA
>CAIYOZ010000314.1 GCA_903927945.1 uncultured Bacteroidales bacterium
ATGCATAATTTTTTCGAGTAAATGTACGTCAATTCAAATCAAAAAATCAAAGAACGAATGTATGTCTCTGTATTACTGTAAAATACAGAGACATGTTAAAAGTTAACGCAACACCACTAAATGTGATCTATAAAAAAAGGAACAGCGTGAAGAAATAAAAAATGGATAAGATCTTAAATTGATCTTATCCATTCACTGCGGAAAGTGAGAGATTCGAACTCTCGGAACAGTTGCCCGTTCATCGGTTTTCGAGACCGACGCATTCGACCACTCTGCCAACTTTCCAATGTTAATAGTTGGAAGCACAAAAATACACTTTTTTTCTAACACATAAATGTTAATGATGCTTTTTATCAGGAAATAAATTGGATTAGTGCTAATAATTCTGTTATTTAGTCTTTTTGAAAATCAAAGGTGGTTGATTTATTAAAGTATATTAACTGTTTAAAAATATCAATTTGATTATTTGGACCTGAAAAAACGCCTTGAAATAATTAAAATGTATTTTAATTATCCAAAATTACGATAATATCATATTAATTTGTATTTTTGTTGCGAAAAGTATTTATTGGAACATAAAATATTTAACAGTATGAAAGTAGATCAATTTCTTGACCAGTTGAAAAGGCGGTTTCCAAATGAACCTGAGTATCATCAAGCCGTGGAAGAAGTATTGTTGTCTATTGAAGAAACTTACAATGCTCATCCTGAATTTGAAAAACAGAACATTATCGAGCGTATTTGTATTCCCGATCGTATCTTTTCTTTCAGGGTTACCTGGGTTGACGATAAGGGAGTGGTGAAAACCAACATGGCTTATCGGGTGCAACACAATAATGCCATCGGACCTTACAAAGGGGGGATTCGTTTCCATGAATCGGTGAGTCTTTCTATCCTGAAGTTTTTAGCTTTCGAACAGACCTTCAAGAACTCGCTGACCACACTTCCAATGGGTGGTGCAAAGGGTGGGTCCGACTTCAGTCCACAGGGTAAGTCGGACAGTGAAATTATGCGTTTTTGCCAAGCTTACATTCTGGAGCTTTGGAGGCATATAGGTCCGGAAACAGATGTGCCGGCTGGTGATATCGGGGTAGGAGGCCGTGAGGTAGCTTATATGTACGGAATGTATCGTAAACTGGCACGCGAAAACACGGGTACCTTTACCGGTAAGGGTCTTGAATTCGGAGGTTCATTGATACGCCCCGAAGCTACGGGTTACGGAAATATCTATTTTTTAATGAATATGCTGAAACGGAAAGGCATTACAGACTTGAAAGGGCAGGTTGTTGCCATTTCGGGATCAGGGAATGTGGCAACCTATACTGCCGAAAAAGTGATTGAATTGGGAGGAAAAGTGATCACCATGTCCGACAGCAGCGGATACATTTATGATGCTAATGGAATTGATACCGAGAAACTGCAATTCATATTTGAGCTCAAAAATATCCGTCGGGGAAGAATCAAAGAATATGCCGACAAATTCGGTTGCAAACATGTTGAGGGTCAACGCCCATGGTCTGAAAAGTGCACCGTTGCCCTGCCTTCTGCTACTCAGAATGAGATAGACCGTGAGGATGCTCAAATGTTGGTTCAGAATGGATGTATGGCAGTTTCAGAAGGAGCAAATATGCCTTCCACCATGGAAGCCGTTGAAGTTTTTCTGAACAACAAAATTATGTATGCTCCCGGAAAAGCAGCAAATGCCGGAGGTGTATCTGTTTCAGGACTTGAAATGTCACAAAATTCCATGAAACTGAGTTGGCCTAAGGAAGAAGTAGATAAACGCCTTCAGGATATCATGGCCAGTATTCATGAATCGTGTGTTTGCTATGGTACTGAAGCAGATGGTTTTGTTAATTATGTCAAGGGTGCAAATATTGCAGGCTTCATGAAAGTTGCAAAAGCTATGATGGCACAGGGAGTACTTTGATAATTCGTAATTGATAATTGATAATTCATAATAAAAAACGCTCAGTAACCTGAGCGTTTTTTATTATGGAAGAATTATAATCAGATGAAGAACAAGCTGGCACCGATAATACTGACAACAGCACCTACAACTTGTTGGGGTCTAATCTTTTCTTTAAACATGATAGCTGAAGGGACTATGATAAAGATGGGAACTAAAGCCATAAGTGTGGAAGCGATGCCGGTCTTCGTTTGTTGGATGGCAAAGAGTCCCAGGGCAACTCCTAAAAAAGGACCAAAGATGGAACCTACCGTCACAGACTTCAATGCACTGGTATGGGTGACATCGATACCCAGTTTTCTCCACCTGCGTAGTACGGTTATGAGTATGCCAAAACTTAATAGCCCAAACATTGCCCGGATCTGAGTGGCTGCTACAGGGTCATAATGCCCGATTCCTTTTTTGCTCAGGATTAACCCCACCGCTTGGCCAACAGCTCCGCCAAAGGCCAACAACAACCCTTTGACAGGGTAATTGAGTTTCATACCCCGGCTTGAGATCGCAATCATGATACCTGCCACACTGATGACAATCGCTGCAATATCCTTTATTGTCAGGGTTTCTTTTAAAAAGAACCAACCAATGATGGCTGTGAGCATTGGGGCAAGGCTCATCATCAATGCCGCGGTACGCGATCCGATGATGGTATAGGATTTAAACAGGAATAGATCGCCCAGAAAGAATCCTATAAAACCTGATAATCCAAGCCAGAACCACTGATAACCTGTTGCATCTGTAGGAAAAAAGATACCTCGGGTAAAAAAGGTGGTAATTCCTAAAAAAACTATCGCGAAAAATAAACGGATAAAATTAACCGATAACGTACTGATTTTATGCCCTGCTTTTTCAAAGAAAAGAGCACTTAAAGTCCAGCAAACAGAAACGCCTAAGCCGGCAATTTCACCAATGTGCGAGTTCAACATGATTGTTCCAAATTTTGCGCAAAGGTAAGGTAAAATTTCACATATTTATACTCTTTCAATCATAAAAGGACATGAACTCTGATAATTCATTTCAAAAGACTATCAATCAAATTGTAGTCTTCAAAATCGAAAAAAAAACAGTACCTTTGCACGTTTCAAAAATAAAAAACATGTATGCCTAAAGAGGATTATTTGTTGAAATATCTTGAGAAACTCAGCCGGGTTATAGCTGCCATGTTGGGTTTTCGTGACAACGGATTTCCGGAAGATGGATTGCGTCTGGCCGATGAAACTTACAAGGAAATGATGGATATTAATCTGGATGAACTGAGTGTGATGCCGATGGACAAATTCCTAGAAATGATTAGGAAGGAAGGTTATACTTCTACTTATCTAGAATCTATATCACAATTGACCCTTGAAACTGCCAGATCATTCGAATTACAAGAGAATAGTTCAAATACACAAAATTTTTATCATAAGAGTCTCCAATTATACTACTTATTAAATGAAAAGGATAAGACTTTTTCTTTCGAACGGGAAGAGATAATTGCAGAGTTGGAAAAGATAGTGAGTAGTAGGTAGTCAGAAGTCGGTAAAGAGAGGAATGAGGAATTAAGTCTCAGTCAACTCAACCAATCAACCAATCAACCAATTAACCAAACAACCAAACAACCAAACAACAATGATCAATTATAGTAATCATAAACAACGTCCTGAGAAGGATATGATTTTCGGTATCCGTGCCGTTATCGAAGCGGTACAGGCCGGTAAAGAGATTGACAAAATTTTAATGCGTCGTGATATGACCAGCGAGTTGTCTCGCGAACTGTTCAATGCATTGACAGGACTTAAAGTGCCAGTTCAATATGTGCCGATCGAAAAATTGAATCGAATTACGACTAAGAACCATCAGGGTGTTGTTGCGTTCATTTCTGCTATTACCTACCAGCATATTGAAGATATTATACCCGGGATTTATGAAGAAGGACTCATGCCATTTATCGTAGTGCTTGATGGTGTGACTGATATCCGTAACTTTGGTGCTATAGCCCGTACCTGTGAATGTGCTGGTGTAGATGCCATCGTTGTTCCCACCAAGGGAGGTGCTGCCATTAATGCCGATGCTGTGAAAACATCAGCTGGGGCATTACTTACCATCCCTGTTTGCAGAGAAGAGAACCTGGGAAATGCACTCAAATTTTTAGTTTCCTCCGGTATTAAACTGGTTGCAGCCAGTGAAAAGGCTTCAAAGAATTATACTGAAGCCGTGTTGACAGAACCTATTGCCATTATCATGGGTGCGGAGGATGAAGGAGTAAACCCGGATCATTTACGTCTTTGCGACGAAATGGTAGGCATTCCCATGTTGGGAAGCATTCACTCATTGAATGTGTCGGTGGCAGCAGGAGTGTTAATCTATGAAGCAGTAAGACAGAGAGGGAATGCTTGAGTTTATAATTCATAGTCGGTAGTAAGAAGTGGGTAGTAGGTAGTGGTTATTGGTAGCTGGTCGTAAGGAATTGGTAGTAGTCAATCAATTAATCAACTAATCAGCCAATTAACCAATTAACCAATCAACCAATCAACCAGTTCAACGATTCAACAAGAATACACATGACCGTCCTGTACGAAGATAACCATATAATCGCTGTAAATAAAAGCACCTCTGAAATTGTACAGGGAGATAAAACAGGTGATCGACCACTTTCAGAAACTATCAAGCTTTATCTGAAAGAAAAATATAATAAACCGGGGGAAGTATTCATTGGTGTGACTCATCGTTTGGATCGTCCGGTGAGTGGTGTGGTGCTTTTCGCTAAAACAAGCAAGGCTCTCACACGCCTGAACGCCATGTTCCGGGATCAGGAAGTAAAGAAAACCTATTGGGCTATTGTAAAAGAAAAACCGGAGCTGTCAGAAGGGCGACTGGAACATTATCTTTTACGTAATGAAAAACAGAATAAATCAATAGCCTACGATAAAGAGCGTTCCGATGCAAAGAAAGCTGCTTTAAGTTATCGGTTGATTGCCCACTCTGATACCTATTATTTACTTGAAGTACAACTCGAAACAGGAAGACATCATCAGATACGTTGCCAGTTGGCCAAAATGGGTTGTCCGATCAAGGGAGATTTAAAATATGGGTTCGCTCGTTCCAATCCAAATGGAGGCATTAGTCTACATGCGCGTTCTATTGAATTTATTCATCCAGTCTCCAAAAAGCAAATCAATCTTACCGCTCCAGTTCCAACCGACGATAAACTGTGGGTAGCAATGGAAAGATTGCTTACCTAATACGTCTGAATTTCAATTACAACAAATAATAAAGCTGCTAATCTTCAAAAAATAGCAGCTTTATTGTTATAGTATTGATCTGCTTTAAACCAGTTCAGCCTGTTTCAGTATAAATTCCATTTCTGTTTGAACTTTTTGTGCTTCTGTTCGCGCAGCCTCGGCATAATCTTTCTCAGCAGAAGCGTAGATAATCTGGCGTGATGAGTTAACCAACAGCCCGCATGAGCTGTTTAAACCGTATTTAGCCACTTCCTTCAGGCTTCCTCCCTGTGCTCCGACACCAGGCACTAACAAGAAGTGATCAGGCACTATAGCACGTACATCTGTCAACATCTCAGCCTTCGTGGCGCCTACCACATACATCATGTTTTCATTCGTTCCCCAATTTTGGGATGTCTTCAATACTTTTTCATAGAGCAAGTCGCCGGAAGCCTTATCTTTCATTAATTGAAAGTCGAAAGCCCCTTTGTTGGAAGTCAGTGCCAGCAAAGTAACCCATTTGCCTTCGTAAGTAAGGAAAGGGGAAACAGAATCTTCTCCCATATAAGGTGCCACCGTAACTGAGTCGAAATCCATATTCCCAAAGAAAGTACGGGCATACATGGCTGATGTATTTCCGATATCACCGCGTTTGGCATCGGCAATGATAAACTGATCGGGATAGTTTTCACGGATATAATCCACCGTACGTTCCAACACTTCCCAACCTTCAAGGCCAAGACTTTCATAAAAGGCAAGGTTCGGTTTATAAGCCACGCACAAATCAGCAGTAGCATCAATGATCGCTTTGTTAAACTCAAAGATCGCATCTTCCGATTCGTCGAATAAATACTCCGGAATTTTATTTACATCGGTATCCAGTCCTACGCAAAGAAATGATTTCTTACGTTGTATATTTTCAAAAAGTTCTTGTTTCGTCATCTTTATAGTTACTATTTTTTCATTTGCAATTTACGATTTAAAACATTAAGCATTGAGCAGTCAGATATACAACACAATTAACTTTCAGCTAATAAACCAATTAACTTTATTGACCTATTAACTTATTAACCAATTAACCAATTAACCAATCAACCAATCCACCAACTTACAGTTCACTTTCTTTTAATCTTTCTGAATTCTCAGCCACGATCAGCTGATCAATCACACCCTGTATATCACCTCCCATAAAAGCCGTCAGGTTATAAATGGTGTAGTTGATGCGATGGTCGGTGATTCGTCCTTGTGGATAGTTATAGGTTCGTATTTTCGCGGAACGGTCTCCGGTTGATACCATTGTTTTGCGTTTTGATCCTATTTCGTCAAGGTATTTCTGATGTTCAATGGCATAAAGACGCGAACGAAGTTCGTTCATTGCCTTTGCCTTGTTTTTATGTTGGGATTTCTCATCCTGACACTGAACGGTTGTCCCGGTTGGAATGTGTACCAGGCGAATCGCAGAATAAGTTGTGTTTACAGATTGTCCACCGGCTCCTGAAGAACAGAATGTATCTACCCGGACATCAGATTCTTTCAATTCATAATCAAACTCCTCCATTTCTGGTAATACTGCTACTGTTGAAGCAGAAGTATGAACCCTTCCCTGGGTTTCTGTCTGTGGTACCCGTTGAACACGATGAACCCCGGATTCGTATTTTAATGTCCCATATACATTTTCCCCTGAAACAGTAAAAATAACCTCTTTAAAGCCTCCGGAAGTACCTTCACTGGTATTTGTCACCTCTACCTTCCAACCTTTTGTCTCGCAATATTTAGTATACATGCGGAACAGATCACCTGCAAAGATTGCTGCTTCATCACCCCCGGTACCTCCTCTTATCTCGACAATGGCATTCTTGTTATCTTCCGGATCGGCAGGAATCAATAACAACTTGATGTTTTCCTCCATGAAAGGAATCTTTGGTTCAATTTCGTCAATTTCACCTTTTGCCATTTCCCGCATCTCCGGGTCACTTTCTGAATCCAATAATTCTTTAGCTTCAGTTAAATGGGATAGAGCCGTACGATATTCCTGTTGCGCCTCCATGATTCTTTCCAATTCACGATATTCCTTATTCAACTTCACGTATCGCTTCATGTCACCCACCATGGCAGGATCAGTTATCAGGGTCGAAATCTCTTCGAACTTATGTTGTAACCCTTCTAGTTTTTCTAATAATGTTGTCTCAGCCATATTGTGTGTTGAATCGTTGAATCGTTGAATTGTTGAAAGAAATATCTATTGTTTATCGTTGTTTGTTTTCCCTGCTTTCTGCCTCATCCTTCAGATTATGAACAAACCGCTTTAAACGCCATTCCATGATTTTTTTAAATCGATTTTGAGTAATGAATATATTGAAAAACCAGCCAAAACGAATGTGTGTTTCCATATTGAACTGGGCAGTATTGTTCTTTTTTGGCAATACGGTAAATGTCCCGAACATCTTTTTCAAAAACCCATCTGAATAAAGTAAATCAATGTGAATTGATTTTTTTCCATTCGTAAAATTAGTTTCCGTGAGTTTGCTATCGACAATAATGTGAGGGAATGTAATAATACCCGGTACAATTACATCGCCAATTCCCCGGATAACATGAGTGTCTTTATTATACGAGGTCGATTTGAAATAAAACTCCATTAATTCATTTTTCTCTTTTCGAAGATTAAGACCCTTTAAAGCCCAGCTAAACAGGGCATCCAGGTTGTAATGCATCTGGTAGTCAAAGTCGTTTGTCACCACGTTGCTAATACTATCCGAAGCATGTACCATTACCTGATTATACGTCACAAATTCGCCATCCTTATAAACCGTCGAAGTTGAATCAACAGCAGAAGCATTTGCTCGAAGAACTATTGACAAAAAAAATAAAAAGAATATGGTACGATTAATCATTTTACATTCAAAAATTCACTTATCAATTCCTAACAACAAATGATTATACTAATGGTTTATTTTAATCTCTTTTCTGCCGATGTTCGCATTCATTTCTTATATTCTCTGTAAATTTTATTATCCGCCATTCCACAATACTTTTATACCGTTTTCGGGTGATAAATATATTGAAGAACCATCCAAATTTAATCTTTACATTGGTAATGAGTAAAAGTTCATTATTCTTTTGTGGGATGATGGTTAATACTCCGATGGCATATTTTAACAATAAACTCGAATAAATAATGTCAGCAGTAACTTTCATTTGTCCACCGGTAAATTGAGTTTTTGAAACTATAGCGTCTACCTTTACATTATTGAATGTTTTAAAATAAGGGACAATGATATCGAATTTACCATGGGTAATCCCGGCTTTATCGGTAACGGATGATTTCAAAATGAAAATCACTTCATTCTTTTTTTTCTCCTGTAATCCTAAATCTTTCAATGCCCAGTTAAAAAGGTTGCCGGGTGTTTCATGGAAATCTTTTAATAAGCTAATTGACACTTCATTAGCTGTGACTTCGGTTGCTTTTACTTTTAATTGATAATGGCTTAAAAACTCACCATCCTTATAGATTGTTTCAATCGAATCCTTTGGCAGAGCCATTAATGACAATGATAAGGAAATAAAAACAATTATCAGGATACTGAGTCTTTTCATTGGTAACTAAAATTTATTTATACATTATTTTCCACCCATTTCCTTGCATTTACAAATGCTTCCATCCAGGGAGTGATTTGATCCTGAGCCTTACGGTCAGCAGGATAATGGGCCCATTGCCAAGGGAAAATTGCACGTTCAGGGTGAGGCATCATCGCTAAATGACGACCATCCTCAGAGCAAATACCTGCTACGCTGTAATCAGAACCATTTGGATTCCCCGGATAGGTGTGATAGGAATAATTCGCAATTATATGATATTCTTTTTCATCTTTTGGCAGATAGAATTTTCCTTCACCATGTGCTACCCAGACACCTAACTTACTTCCTGCCAAAGAACCAAACATAACTGAATGATTTTCAGGAATTGTCAGCCCCAGGAAGTTTGATTCAAATTTATGTGAATCGTTATGCAGCATCCTGGCTTTCATATCATGATCCGGATAGATCAAATCAAGTTCCATCATTAACTGGCATCCGTTACAAACTCCAAGACTCAATGTGTCAGCGCGCTTATAGTAGTTATCCAATGTGGTTTTTGCTTTTTCGTTGAACAAAAATCCCCCTGCCCAACCTTTGGCAGAACCGAGTACGTCTGAATTTGAAAATCCACCGCAAAATACGATTAAATTGATATCTTCCAATGTCTCCCGTCCGGTGGAAAGATCGGTCATATGGACGTCTTTCACATCGAAGCCTGCCAAGTAAAGGGCATAAGCCATTTCACGATCGCCATTCGTTCCTTTGTCCCGTATAATGGCAGCACGCACGCCACTAGGCTTACGGTCCCGGGTCAGGTTGAACTGTGATAATTTCCCTCTAAAGGTTTTGTTGAAATTGAATTCCAACGGTTGGTTTTTATAATTGTTGTAACGGGCTTGAGCGCATATCTCTCCACTCTGCCTGCGATCCAGCAAATATGATGATTTAAACCAAACATCCCGCAATTCATTAATAGAGAAAGAATAAGAAATGCTTTTCCGTTGAATTTCCAATCTTCTCTCTTTAATAGGGGTCGCAATGCGGGCAAATCCAACACCATTATTCTCGAGGATTTTTTCCACTGCTTTCTTTTGGTTGACCTGAATCAAAACACCTGGATTTTCAGCAAATAAGATGTTAACTAAGGAATTTTCGGCTATATCATCCAACTTCACATTCAATCCTCCTGTTGCATTGGCAAAATTCATTTCGAGTAAAGCAGTAATTAAGCCACCTTCCGAAATGTCATGACCTGCCAGAATCAGCCCTTTGTCAATCAGTTCCTGAATGCTTTCAAACGCAGCCTTAAAGTATTCAGCATCCTGTACGGTGGGAACTTCATCTCCTAAACGATTAAGTGTTTGTCCAAGGACTGAACCTCCCAATTTAAGTTTGTCGAATGAAAAATCGATATAATATACTGTAGATTTAGGATCGTCCACCAATACCGGACACACCGTTTTCTGTACATCAGACACTTCAGCACCTGCTGAAATTATGACTGTACCCGGTGAGAATACTTTTTCTCCATTGTATTTCTGAGTCATTGATAAGCTGTCCTTTCCGGTAGGGATATTGATTCCCAACGAACAGGCAAAATCACTGCAAGCTTCCACTGCCTTGTATAAGCGGGCATCTTCTCCCGGGTTCTTACAGGGCCACATCCAATTGGCACTCAACGAAACGCTGTCCAATCCATCAGTAAGCGGTGCCCATACAATATTGGTTAATGCTTCTGCTATTGCTAACACTGAACCTGCTTCAGGATTTACCAATGCAGCCAATGGAGCATGGCCGATAGAAGTGGCAATACCTGTTTTACCTTGATAATCCAAGGCAACAACTCCCAGGTCATTCAATGGTAATTGAATTTCACCTGCACATTGTTGACGGGCAATCTTACCGGTTATCGAACGGTCCACTTTGTTTGTCAACCAGTCTTTACAGGCTACAGACTCTACCTGTAACACGTTTTGAATATATTCCTGGAGTTTTTCTTCACTGATTTCAACCGGCAGAAAGTTTTCTTCAAGGGTCTGGTCTATAATCACCGTACGAGGCGGTTTGCCAATCATGTAATTTAGCTTCAAGTCAATAGGTTTTTCCCCATTGGCCTGTTCAAATACAAAGTTCATATCACCGGTAGTTTCACCAACCACGTACATGGGTGCACGTTCACGTTCGGCTATTAAACGGACTTTATCAACATCCTTTTCTTTAATCAACATGCCCATCCGTTCCTGACTTTCGTTGCCAATAATTTCTTTGGCACTAAGGGTAGGGTCACCCACCGGCAGTTTTGAAACATCTATCTTTCCTCCGGTTGTTTCCACCAATTCTGACAAACAGTTCAGGTGTCCGCCTGCACCATGGTCGTGAATTGAAACAATCGGGTTAATATCACTTTCTGCCAAGGTACGAATGACATTTGAAACACGTTTCTGCATTTCAGGGTTCGCACGTTGCACAGCGTTTAATTCAATGGCATTCTCGTATTGACCGGTTTCCACAGACGATACTGCTCCACCACCCATACCAATCCGATAATTATCACCACCCATAACAACCACTTTTTCACCTACTTCAGGGATGCCCTTGAGCGCATCACGTCGTGTCCCGAACCCAACACCACCTGCCAGCATGATGACTTTATCATAACCGTATTTTTTACCATTTTCTTCGTGTTCGAATGTTAATAATGAACCGCAAATCAAAGGTTGCCCGAACTTATTACCAAAATCAGAAGCCCCGTTCGAAGCCTTGATCAGTATTTGTTCAGGTGTCTGGTATAACCATTTGCGTGGAGTAGTCGATTTTTCCCACGGACGTTCAGTTCCATTCGCCGACCCGTTCAGATCAGGACGTGGATAACTGGTCATATACACAGCTGTCCCTGCAATCGGAAGGCTGGCTTTTCCTCCACCCAAACGGTCACGTATTTCTCCTCCTGTCCCTGTAGCTGCACCATTGAAAGGTTCAACGGTTGTCGGGAAATTATGGGTCTCGGCTTTCAGTGAAATGACCGATTCAATTTCAGTAACCCTGAAATAATCAGGTTTATCACCACTGGCCGGTGCAAATTGTTCTATTTTTGGACCTGCATTGAAGGCCACATTATCGGTATAGGCTGATACGATTCTGTTCGGATTTTCTTCCGAGGTTTTTCGTATCATTTTAAACAACGACAATTCTTTTTCTTCTCCATCAATCACAAACTGACCGTTAAAGATCTTATGCCTGCAATGTTCAGAGTTTACTTGTGAAAACCCGAAAACCTCACTGTCGGTCAGTCTCCGTCCTATTTTTTGACTGATATCATTCAGATATTCTATTTCGTCTGTACTCAAAGCCAATCCCTCCTTAGCACTGTAGGCAGCTATGTCGTCAATTTCAAGGATAGATTCCGGTAGTTTGTCCACTGTAAAAATATCTTGTCCTACTCCGGTATAAATCCGTTGCAACATAGGGTCATAAGCCAACCCACCTTTTACGGAAGGTGTTTGTGGGAGTGCAGTGAATTCCTCTATACGAATAATGCCGGAAATTCCCATGTTTTGAGTGATTTCAACGGCATTAGTACTCCAGGGGGTAATCATTTCACGGCGGGGCCCCACATAATTCCCATCAATAGTTTGATGAATTTGTAGCACTGCTTCTCCAAAAAGCCATTCTAATTTTCGTACGTCTTCTGTAGCAAGCTTTTCATTCGATTGTACAGCATAGAGATGATGAGAGTTTGTTCGGAAAAAATGAATCATAATATATTCTAGTTACAGTAGTTTTACAGTATGGAATGGTTGGAAGTGACAGATTATAAGATGTTTAAAACCTATAAATGCTTTCTTTCCTTTCAAACGCAAAGATAGTTATTTAAAAGGATGTATGAAATAGTGATTTAGCTAAAATAATAGAACATGATTTTTTGTTTCTTGATAAAAAACAATAGGAGCCTTACACATTGCAAGACTCCTACTTTACTTCACCTGATTGGCTACAAGCTTAGAACCTGAGCGGCATGTTCTTTTGTGTTTAATTCTTTGGAATAAATGATTCTGGTAATTGTCCCGGTTTCGTCTATTAAGAAAGTGGTTCGCAACATGCCCATGAATTTTTTACCATAAAGCAACTTTTCTGCCCATGTTCCGAAGATTTCTGATAATTTCTTGTCGGTATCGGCTATCAGATCGAACGGCAAGTTTTGTTTGGCAATAAACTTTTTATGGGAAGTTGCACTATCAGCGCTTACGCCTAATACTTCATATCCTTCTTTTCGCAAATCGTCAAACCCATCCCTTAGGCTACAGGCTTCTGCTGTACAACCCGGAGTGTTATCCTTTGGGTAAAAGTATAATACCAGTTTTTTACCTGCATAATCTGCCAGTTTTATTTCTTTTTCATCCTGATTTACTCCCAGGACTGCAGGAGCTTTGTCGCCTACTTTTAGTGCCATAATAATCTTGTTTAATCGTTGTACCGTTGAGTTGTGAATTTGCATATCATTCACTTAAACACCAAAATATGTAAAAGTGTTCAGTCAACAGTTATCACTTATCACTTATTCACTTATCACTTTTCAAGTAAATAATCTCCCCTGCCAGGTATTTCTTTCCTTCAACTGTTTCTCAATCTTAGCCGTAAACTCGAAGTTCTTTAATCCCCATTCCGGTGCAATCAGCAGTTCCTTGGGTGATTGGGATACAAAACGTTCTATGGCAATGTTTGGATGCAACCGTTCCAGAAAATCAATCGCTAAATCGATATATTCATTCGCCGTGTAGAGTTGAAACCATTCGGGATGTTGGGAATATTGTATCGCCATTTTGGTGCCCCGTACCAATTGCAACTGATGTATTTTCAGCGTTGTAATAGGCAGTTTTGATAATATGCCAGCATGTGAAAGGATGGTTTCCCGCTCTTCAGAAGGTAATCCAAGAATTATATGAGCTCCAACTCTGATATTTCGTGCCGCTGTTTCACAAATAGCTTTTTCGGCACATGCATAATCATGTCCCCGGTTAATAAACTTCAACGTCTCATCGTTGGTCGATTCAATCCCATATTCAATCATGACATAGTATTTCTTCGCCAACTCTGCAAAATAATCCAGCAATTCATCACTAACACAATCTGGCCGTGTACCTACGACAATTCCCACAACGTTCGGGTATGAGAGAGCTTCTTCATAAATTGCCTTTAGTTTGTCGATTGAATCGTAGGTGTTGGTGTACGATTGAAAGTAGGCCAGGTATAACTGCGCCTTGTATTTATGATGAAAAAAAGAGATTCCTTCCTCCACTTGTTCACTGACACTCTTGCTCGATTTGCAATAATCCGGACTGAAAGTCTGATTGTTACAATACGTACATCCTCCGGTTCCCGTGGTACCATCCCTGTTCGGACACGTAAAACCGGCATTGATGGATATTTTTTGAACCCGTTCGGTAAATTCCGATTTCAGGACTTGATTATAGTTCAGATAACGTTGGATCATTTTTATTTTATTCGAAAGAACAAAGATACTCAAAAAAAAGGAGTAAGAGGTAAGAGGCAAGAGATAAGGAATGGCACTCAATGAATGTGGAATGAGAAATGATACAGATAAGAGAAAAGACAAGAAGCGTTTCCAGTATGCTGAATTTAGTAAGATCACTCTACCTGAAAGCTCTATATTTGATATTCTTTTAAACTATGTGGCACTATGCTTCTATGTGGACTATGTGTATTTTTTATTTCAATTTATACTCTGTTTTAAGCTCTTTCATGATATCAATAGCATTCCCTTTCAGCCAACCCAAAAATACCCTGGAGTTAGAACATTGATTTTTTGCCTGATCAATCTTTAGATAGAAAAGTTTCAAATCATCCGTATTCCGATAAATAGGTTTTAATTTTGTAACAGGCCTTAACACCAGATTATAAAAAATAGTGCCTTTAGGATTTTTTAGGTCTGAAAGATCCTTGACATTGAAAAGCCTGATCTCCAGTCGCACCAGGTCATTATCTGTTTTGGAAGCAAAAGTTCCATCCATTGATTGATAGCGTGAATAAAGATTATAATAATCCGCAATTTTCTTGTACAAATCGATGTTTTTAATGTACCTGAAACCGCCTGAGTTTCTCAACTGCTGAAAAGTTACATCCTGGGAAGTGAAAACATCATTAATGGATAAGTATTTGTCAACATAATAAATGAACTCATTATTTTCATATAAGTCTCCTGTAGCTAATATCACATTGGCGCTATCAAACTTTGCTTGTATCCAGGCTTTTTCCAGGTAAGTCCTTTGAATCATAGCCGTATCCACTTTCAGATCATCATAGAGTGACTGGGCATATTCTTTTGCTTTCCCCTTATCCACATTTTTCTCTCGCATGTTTTCAGCAAAGAAACCCAGGGTTACCGCCAGAAATATCATTAGAAACTCAGTGAAATACTCCCTTCCCGTTTTGGAATCCCGGTTGAGGTGTGGGTGATAATGTACATCCATACAATCAATTTGTATTATAAATGTGGTCTGTTTATTTATTCTATTAGATTCAAAACTTAAAACACTTTAACACTTTAAATGTTCAAAAAATGTTGAACTGTTGAATCGTTTCCTATCAACCAATTAACCAATTAACCAATTAACCAATCACCAACAACTCTCAACTAGCTTCATTGTAGCTTTAACACCCTCATCCTCCGACAATCTTTCACCTTCATATTCGATTCCAAGGTAACTGCTATATCCCGATTTCTTGACAATCTTCAACATCTTGGGATAGTCGATCTTAGTTTCGTTGCCTTGCTCATCAAAGTCATAGCTTTTTGCACTAACCCCTTTAGCAAAAGGCATCATTTGTTCTACCGCCTGATACCGGTCAACCTTATCGAAATTACCAAAGTCGGGCAATACCCCGCAATTAGTTCTGTTCACTGCTTTAATGACCGGAATAAGCCAATCGGGATTAGAGGAATTCCCCCAATGGTTTTCTACGATCACATTGATATTGAATTTTGAAGCATACTCACAAAGCCTCCCCAAACCATCAATTACAGCTGTTTGTACTTCTTCGGGAGTACCTTCTCCGGCTGCATTTACCCTGATGGAATGGCACCCAAGAAACTTGGCAGCCCTTACCCATTTATAGTGATTTGTAACTGCTAAATCCCTATCTGCAATGTCTGTAGAACCCAGGTTTCCTTCTCCGTCCACCATAATCAGGTTTGATATCACGTTGTATTTTTCACACTCGTTCTTTAGCTTCCGCAGATAAACAGTGTCCTCTGCCGACCCCTTTCCATCGAAAAGTATACTTACATACTCCACTACTCCAATGTCAAACTGGGTTCGTGCTATTCGTGGAAAATCGAGATTTGTCATCTTGCCTGACTGTATGGCTCGGTGAAATGACCATTCCGCCAATGATAATTTGACATTTTGTTGACCTGTTACCATAGTGCTAATGAATAAAATAGAACATAACGCGATAATTTGTTTTTTCATGAGGAGAAGTTTTACCGTATAATTGCTTAACCGTATTAATAATTTAATTCATATTTCCTGACGTCTTAACTGTCCAAACCAATCAAACCAATAAACTAATCAACCAATCAACTTAATCAACCAATTAACTAATTAACCAAACAACTAATCAACCAGCAAGTATTTTCCTAAAATAATATCCGAGATAAGATCCTGCAAAACCAGGTACCACAGCAATGAATCCTCCATAATTATGCGTTGAAATGATTGCCCACAAAGGTATCCATATACTCACCAACAAGGCAATTAACCATGGTTTTTCAAAAGCCAGGAAGCCAAAAATGGCAGCTGCAAACAAAATCATAAATACCGTAATCCCGGTATCATCCCAACCCGGTTGGGAGTCATTCCATGCAATCGCAAGACCCACCAATGCCGAAAGGATAACTAAGTAATTGAATGTTTTTTTCATGGGATAGTTTTTTAGTATTCGTTAAATCAAATAGGTTCACTAACTCATTATCTGCTAAGACTCATTAACTTCAAATTAATCCGAAGGATTTTATTGCGCATTTAATAATGGCTATCATATTTAAATCCATCGAAATCATTTGATGTTTTTATGATCATTTTTATGCCTTGCATCAATCACCAACCCAATGGAGGCGCCAATGGCAATACCAATAGCTATACCTTCTCCAAAATCATGCATTCCCGCTCCAATTGCAGTCCCAATCCCTACTCCAATGGCAATCCACATACCTATAGAATTGCTTCTTTTCATGTCAGTAGTTTTATTAATTGAGTGTGGCCTTTTTATTGGATGCATTCACCATTTCACCTTTCTGATTGATAATATGTTGGATGCTACTTTCTTTATTACCGCTCAGCCAGAATGTAACAGTGTGGTGAATGTTTTGTTCTAAGGTCACGGGTGTTTCTATGGCATCATCCACCTGTACGGGTGCGTGATGGAAAACACAATACACCCCGACTCCCCAGGCTTCATGGCTGGTAACCTTATCCGATACCTTGTAGGAAGCATAGCCATGGATGCCATCATGACTCCAGGCCTCCACAGTAGGTGTATCATAGGGCATTTCACTCTGATAAAAATAAACTTTTCCGTGGTTCCCGTTCCACAGAGTCTGGTATTCCTGGAAATGTTCAATGAATAACCCATACGCAGTGACATGATCGCCATTCACAATCAACCCGTTCGCACCCTTGTTCAACTCCCATCCCACGCCATTTCCATGATCGGCCCGCCATAACCAGCTGTTGTCAATGAATACATTATGACTGTTTACAATCATGCAACTGCTTGCTGAACCCTCCATAGGTCCACCCACCCGAAAGTAAACATCGTAAATAAAAGTCGGGTTTTTAGAATGATCGATACCGGATTTATTGTCTCCAACTCTTAACAGTGTTTCGGAATGTATTTTACCGGCATCGATAATCAACCCGTATACCGTCACATTATCCACATCCGAAATCTCCAGTATTGCATTTCCATGAGTCGATTGCAAGGTAGCCATCCCAATTCCGGCTATTATGGTGCCTGGTCGTGAAACTTTCAGGCTTTTATCCATCGAATAAATGCCGGGTGTAAACAATATGTTTTTACCTCTTTGTAAGGCCGCATTGATTGTTCCTGAATTATCGGTTTCTGCGTTCGCCAGGTAAAACTCCTTCAAGGATATTGTTTTCGCATCTTTTGAGGCTTTATTCCAACTTGTACCAATCGTATTTTGTTGTGCCGCAGGAATCCTGAGGGAGTATCCGTTTCTATTGAATATAAGATAAGGTTTCTCGCGCACAAAAGGTGTTTCTTTGATGACAGTAAACGGTCTTTTCGGCCATATTCCTTCGGGTGAATTCGTAACTCCCATAAACATCATATTCCAGGCCCCCCCAACCCAATGCGACCATTCGGTATTTCGGGAGAACCATTGTTGCTGCTGTCCCGAAAATACAGTCCCATCGATCCTGCAATCGGCCATAAAACCGCCGCTGGCATAGCCGTGGTCGTGCAATTGCAGGTCACCCCGGACATGTATTCTTCGTAGCGGAGCAGCTTGTGACACACCCCATACCACCGCAGAATCGATGGTAGGTACCTCTGCCAGGTTCTCGGCCGATCGCCAAAAGTTAGAGAGTACATTCCCTGATTTCTGGGTCGATTTGGAACGGACAGCACCTATGATCACCACATCATCAGGCGATTCACCCAGCCCATACACCTGCATGTAGTAACCTGTTTTTACATCCAGGTGGTAAGTTCCGGGCTTAAAGAACAGGGCCACGCGATTTTTAGTGAATTCGCTCTTTTTTCCCGATTGTTGGTTATAAATAGTATCGAGCAATGTTTGAATGGCTAGCATATCCATGGTTGGTTCAAAAACGTAGCTATTTTTCCCAAATATCGAATTGTTGAATTTGTGGGTGTCTTCCAATCGATTGATTTGTATTGAATTGATGGATTGTGAATCACCGTATTGATGACATGAAATCAATAGAACAATCAGAAGAAATAAGTTGCGGATGGTTTTCATGAATGAATAATGTCGTTTGATAATTTTCAATTTTCCTTTTATTTTGCAAATATAGTTAATTAATTAGTTAATCATTAAATCCAATAGATTAATCTGATTTAATTGAGGTATTTCGATGCGTATCTTCAATTCTATAAGATTGATTGACCCGGTTCTCGCACTAAAAAGTATATTTCGATCAACAACTTACTGAATCAACAAAAATAGCGATAGTATACTTTGTTCAAATTAGTTAATTAATTCTAGTTTATCCATTTAGATACTCAAATCAGGTGGTTTGGAGCATTAACTCTTTTCTTTTCAACCCATGTCTGACCGTAGTCAGAAGTATATTCGTTTTAACTATGCAGTGCCTTCCGAAGGGGTTGCCATAGGGTTGAATAAGGGTTAAGATAGGTAGACCTAACGGAACCCTAACGGAACCCTATCGCAACCCTAACGCAACCCTAACGCAACCCTATCGGAAAAAAGGCGAAATTACGACTGAGATACACGTAAAAATTGGTAAGAAATATGCCAAAAATAAAAGAAAAAATACCTAATTGAGTTGGTGAAGGTTTTTGAACACAAAAAAGTCCCGGTTGTATGTTGAATACGACC
>CAIYOZ010000315.1 GCA_903927945.1 uncultured Bacteroidales bacterium
CTGCCAATAACCAACAGCGGCCATAACGGTGTAAATAACGAATAAAACCGCCGTAGGATACAAATCTTTGTAAATGTAAAGCCCAACGCACAGTGCGTCGGCAGCAATCCACACAAGCCAGTTTTCAATCAACTTTTTCGCCAGCATCCAGGTTCCTATTACGCTTAACGCTCCAACCAATGCATCCGATTTAGGTATGGTTGAATCTGTAAACTGGCTTAAAATCAGGTAGTAAATCAAATATATTCCAATAGTTGAAAAAATAAGAATCAAAGTTAGTTTCTTTGTCAGCTTTGAGGCAGGTAATTCTTGTTCGTTTCCTTTTTCTCTCCGTTTCCAGTTAATCCAGCCGTATATGCTGATAAACACGTAATAAAACTGCAAACTCATATCTGCATAAAACTTTGTTTGGAAGAAAACCACACTATAAAATACTGATGAAATAATGCCGAAAAACCACAAACTTACTTTCGCCTTAATGGATAAGTATAAGTAAATAAGGCTTAAAATAGCTCCGATAATCTCGATCCAGTGTGTTTGTGCGTAAATAAGAGCTGTGTTCATAGTTTCTGTTTAAAACAAAAACTTTTCCAAAGTTTATAACTATGGAAAAGTTTTTAGTATCTCGTTTGCTCGTTTACTGTTTCAAAATTTTGTCGTAAGCTCCGGGTGTCTGGAGAATCTCTATGGCTTTTTGCAGAGATTCATTGTCGGCATCCATAATTTGATAATACTCATTCATTTCCCATAAATCGCGGGCAACCAATGCTTTTAACTGGAGTTTGATTAATGGTTTTGAAGTGGCAAGTTGAGTCGAATCAACTTTTATTTTTTCCTTTTCTGAAGCACTAATCAGTTGGCTCATAAATGCTTCGTCCACTTCAAATTCCTTTTTAAATTTATCGAAGCTGCTGTATTTTTTCTTCAACTCAGCACGGTTTTTATCAATGAACTGTACACAAACTTTGTTCACAATGCCCTGAGCAACAAGTTTTCGGTGCAAAAGTGTGTATTTAGTGGTATCTAACGGAACGAAAATATCAGGCATAATTCCACCACCACCATAAACGGTACGTTTCAGATTCATTGTCTGATATTTCAGTGAATCAGGGAAATGAATACTGTCGGCATGCAGGAATTCTCCTTTTTTGTAGCGATCAACCAGATCATGTTCGTATTTGTCATAACCGCCTTTATATGATTTCTGAATGCAACGACCTGTAGGAGTGTAGTATCGTGCAATGGTGAGGCGCATCATCGATCCATCAATTAACGGAAACTGGTTTTGAACCAGCCCTTTACCAAATGTGCGGCGACCAACAATAATTGCTCTGTCCCAATCTTGCAAAGCACCCGATACAATTTCGCTGGCCGATGCAGAATACTCATCAACAAGGAATATCAATTTCCCTGTTTCGAAAACTCCGCTAGCCGAGGCAACTTCAACGGTTTTTGGTTGATTAAGTCCTTGCGTATAAACAATCAATTTGTTTTTCGACAAGAATTCATCCGCCAGCATTTTAGCAGCATTCAGATAACCGCCACCATTCCCCTGAAGACTTACAATAAGGCTTTTCATGCCTTTTTTTTGTAATGTAGCAAATGCTTTTTCAAATTCCTGAACAGTAGAACTTCCGAATTGATTTATCTTAACATAACCAATGTCTTTACCAATCATATAGGTGGCATCTACACTGAAAACAGGAATTTTATCACGTATAATTTTAAACTCAATTAATTCTGGTTTAGAACCTCGACGTATTTTAATTGCTACTTCAGTTCCTTTTGGACCCCGCAAGCGCTTAAATACATCCGAATTTTTTATTTTAACACCTGCAACGAGCTGATTATCGATATATATTATTCGGTCACCAGGTAGTACGCCAACTTTTTCAGCGGGACAGCCAGTGATAGTCTGAACCACCAAAAGTGTGTCTTCCATTAATTGAAACTGTATACCAATACCAAAAAAACTACCAACCAGTGGTTCATTTATTCGCTCAATTTCTTCTTTTGGAATATATGATGAGTGAGGATCTAAGGCTTTCAGAACCCCTTCGAGAGTCGATTCAATCAGTTTCTTATCGTTAATAGTGTCAACGTATAAATTGGAAATGGCGGTAAGTGCGTTGGTTAGTTTGCGTTGTTGTAACGTGGAAATACCCTGTGCAAAAATCAGGGAAGTGAAAATGCTCAGGACGAACAGAATGCTTATTTTTCTCATGAAATAGTACGGATTAATTTTTGGAAAGCAAAGATACAATTTAAACAATTAATAATTCGTACCAACTAATGAATAATTATCATGTTTTCAATTATTTTGTATTCTATGCAACTAAATTTGAGATGGATTACCGGTAATTTGTTCTAAAAGTTTCGATCCTGCATTGATTTCGTCTGAATTTATGTTTTTGACTGAAGCTATGTTTTTGTAAATCAAGTCAATTGAAAGCGAGCTTTCATCCGTTTCAATAAATAATTTGTCGATAGGAGTGAGGCGAACTGATTCTTCATTATAATGCTCACCAAAAGATAAGGAACAGCCTGATTTTAGGACTTGCTGTGCCAGTTCAGACTTTCCTCTAAAACCATGAATAATCCAGAGTTGAAGTGGATTCATTTCCTTTCGAAGCATAATCAGTTCATTGAAACAGCCTACACAATGGATAATCAACGGCTTGTGAAATATTTCTGAAAGCTCGATTTGTTTTCTAAAAATCTCTATTTGGGGTGGGAGTGGGGCTTTACTATTTTTATCTAATCCACATTCTCCTATGCATGCTATTTTAGTATTAATCAATAGTTTTTCTAATTCCAAAATTTTTTTCGGTGAATTCCCGTCGATATACCATGGGTGCAACCCTACAGAAAACAATTCATTGCCTTCTGAAGTCAAAATTCTATGCGCATCATCAATATCTAGATTAATGATAGAGAGATAAGCTGAATTATATTGATTATGTGTATGAATATCAACTAACATTGATGCATGAGCCTTATAAAATTTAAGGAACAAAGATATGCAATTTCAGTAAGAATTTATTCATTATTAATTAGTTTGTTGTATCTTTGCACTCCAATTTTGAAATAATAATAAACATAAAATAAATAGGAGTAAAATGGAATTATTCAGCAATTTAGCTTATAAAGTAGCCGATATGTCGTTGGCCGATTTTGGTCGTAAAGAAATTGAATTGGCCGAAAAAGAAATGCCGGGTTTGATGGCTTTGCGTGCAAAACACGGACAGCAAAAACCACTGAAAGGTGCCCGTATCATGGGTTCACTTCACATGACTATTCAGACTGCCGTATTGATTGAAACATTGGTTGAACTGGGTGCAGAAGTGCGCTGGTGCAGTTGTAATATTTATTCTACGCAGGATCATGCTGCTGCTGCCATAGCTGCTGCCGGAGTTCCTGTTTTTGCATGGAAAGGTGAATCACTGGAAGAATACTGGTGGTGTACGCTTCAGGCTTTGACTTTCGAAGGTCACAACGGACCTACCGTGATCGTGGACGATGGCGGTGACGCTACCATGATGATTCATGTGGGTGGTGCTGCTGAAAAAGATGCTTCAGTGCTTGATAAATCGGCCGGAACTGACGACGAACGTTTGTTATATGCTATTCTGAAAGATGTTTTGGTTGAAGATAAGGGCATTTGGGGTCGTATGATTCCGGGAATTCGTGGAGTTTCCGAAGAAACTACAACCGGAGTTCACCGTTTGTACCAAATGCTGGAAGAAGGTTCGCTGTTGTTCCCCGCTTTCAACGTGAATGACTCAGTTACTAAATCTAAATTCGATAATTTATACGGCTGTCGCGAATCGTTGGCAGATGGTATTAAACGTGCCACTGACGTGATGCTTGCCGGTAAAGTGGTAGTTGTTTGCGGTTATGGCGACGTGGGTAAAGGTTGTGCAAAATCAATGCTGGCTTATGGTGCGCGCGTTATTGTGACCGAAATTGACCCGATTTGTGCGCTTCAGGCTTCGATGGAAGGTTTCAAAGTAACTACAGTGGAAGATGCGTTGGCAGAAGGTAATTTGTATGTTACTACTACCGGAAACAAAGATATTATCCGCATAGAACATATTGCGAAAATGAAAGATGGTGCTATTATTTGTAACATTGGACATTTCGATAATGAGATTCAGGTAGAGAAACTGAAAAAATATCCGGGCATTAAACTGGTAAATATCAAACCACAAGTTGACAAATATATTTTCCCTGACGGACACAGTGTGCTGCTTCTTGCCGACGGTCGTTTGGTGAATCTGGGTTGTGCTACCGGTCACCCATCGTTTGTAATGAGTAATTCGTTTACCAATCAGACGCTGGCTCAGATTGAATTGTACACCAAGGATTATCCGGTTGACGTTTATCGTTTGCCAAAATATCTGGACGAAGAAGTGGCACGCTTACACCTTGAACAATTAGGTGTGAAACTGACTGTTCTTACTCCAGACCAGGCTGCTTACATTGGTGTGGATGCCGCAGGACCTTACAAACCTGAACACTACAGATATTAAAATAGTTGATAGTTAACAGTTTATAGTTGATAACTAAAACTGAAATATATTAAAATGAATTGAGGGTTTCACCAAAAAAGTGAAGCCCTCAATCTTTATAAGGCTATGGTGAATCTATATCACTACCTTCCTACTCATCACCTCATTATTTAGCACAGCTTTTACTACATATATTCCCCGTGGCAGCGACTGAACCGGCAGGGTTTCACCGGCACGTACAGTACGGCTCAAGCATAAATGACCATTCAAATCGTATACCGAAACCAACACCGGACTATCCAACCCGTTTAACTGCAACGAACCCGCAGCCGGATTATAAATTAGCTTTAACTTAGTATCGTTAGGGGTATTTACTGCCGAGGCATCAAATTCTACTATATTGACAAAATCATTCCAAAAATCAGCTGCTTTATACGCACTAAGTGAACCTTTGGGTACATACAAGATACAAGTGATTTATTTACATTATAAAATACACCTGAATTACCCCATAAACTAACAGGTACAGTAGCATAGGTATAAATAGTCGTTATACCTGTACAATCGGAAAAAGCATTACTGCCTATTGAAGTAACTGAGGAAGGAAAAGTAATACTCGTTAAACCCCTGCAAACGATAAATGCATACGCAGGGATAATATTTACAATATCGCCAATAATCACGTTGGTAAGGTTAGTACAACCGGAAAAAACAGGATAAGACAGCGAGCCCATCCTTGTACAATAAATTGCATTGAAATTGACGGTAGTTAATCCTGTGCAACCTTGAAAAGCCAAATCTCCAATGGAAGTAACAGAGGAAGGAATAGTGATATTCGATAAACCCGTACAATTTGAAAAAGCACCACTACCAATAGATAAAACAGAGGAAGGAATAGTAATTGTAGTTAAATGCGAACAGCTAAAAAAAGCATTACTACCTATCGAAGTAACGAAGGAAGGAATAGTAAGATTGCCCGTTTTAGCTAGGGGGCATTGAATCAATGTGGTCATTGTTTTGTTATAAAGTAACCCATCTAGAGATGCATAATTGGGATTATTGGCATCAATATTTATTAAACCCGTGCAACCTTGAAAACTAACATTTCCAATGGTATTAACGGATTGCGGAATATTAATGCTTGTTAAACCCGTACAACCATAAAAAGCATAATCTCCAATGGAAGTAATAGAAGATGGAATACTAAACTCACCTGTTTTAACTAGGGGGCATTTAATCAAGGTGGTCATAGCTTTGTTATAGAGTAAACCATCCTGAGATGTATAATTTGGGTTATTGGCATCGACATATATTAAACCCGCACATAACATAAAAGCACCACTTCCTATGGAAGTAACTGAGGAAGGAATAGTAATACTCGTTAAACTCGAACAACCATAAAAAGCATAATCGCCAATTGAAGTAATAGAAGAAGGAATAGTAATGTTCGTTAAACCCGTGCAACCCCAAAAAGCATTCTGAGGGATAGTCTTTACATTATCGTCAATAATCACGCTGGCAAGTTTGGTGCAACCGATAAAAACAGGATTGGGATA
>CAIYOZ010000316.1 GCA_903927945.1 uncultured Bacteroidales bacterium
TAAGTGAAATAAAAATGAAATGCAGGATAAAAGGGAATAATCCTCTTTTATCCTGCATGATTTCATATGATGAAACAATTCATCAAAGACGAAAGCAAGTTATAAATATTTTGCTTTGGGAACTTTATCTTCTATCCTAAGTTTTTGATACATGTCCGCTTTCATTTCTTTAGAAAACATCTTATCCTCATTGGTCAACTCCACTAACCTCTTAGTAAGTTTGATTTTTAATTCTTTATCTAATTTTTGATATAATTTGTCTGTGTTCATAGGGTTGTCTGATTAAAATGGTAAATACTATTTTACATTTACAAAGTTAGATGATTTATCAAGCCTGTATGTTATATAATTCAAGGGATTAGTTGCTTAATTTACGGATTATCAGTCAAAAGGAGTAAGAGGTAAGAAGGCAAGAGGTAAGAAGTAAGAAGTAAGAAGTGAAGATTTTTTGATGACGGGAATCCCCATGTGAAGTCGTAAAAAGAGCGGCTTCACAGAAAAAAAAGAAAAAAGGAATCGGTGAGTAAAGAAGAGAACAGCCGATTAAATATTGGAAATAATGGTATAAAAGTCTTCACCGGGGCTTCCCGCCCTAACCCGAAGATTACCATCTGTTTTATCTTTCATGCTTTCGGTAAATAACGACACATTATCCGATGGTTCCATTAATTTCTGTGAAAACTTGCCTTTACGGACTTTCATGTTTTTAGGTGATTCAGTTGTTTTCATTGTTTTCGTATTATAAATGTCAGATTACTATTTCACAGTACAAATTTAGACAAATGGATACGCACGCATTTATATAATTCCCGGAAAAATTTATATAATTCACACGTAAGAAATGAGGAATGAGAGGTAAGAGGCAAGAGGCAAGGAAGTAGTAAGAAAAAAACAAAGAGCTGCAAGGGTTGCAGCTCTTTGACTATCATACATTTCAATCGTGATAATCATGATCATCATCCCGGTCATGATGTTCGGGAGTAATAAGAATGACACCACCACGATCATGATCATGATGATGATCGAAATCTCTATCCCTTTCGTGCCGGTGATACCACCATCTATGTCGGCCTGTATCTTGTTCGACATAGCACGATTGCATACTACTTAGAAAAAGTGAGAATGCAATGATGGTTATAATGGTTCTACTCTTTTTCATACCGTTTGGATTAAATGAATAAAATTAAATTGCTTCAAACAAAAAATATCAAACTCAATTTCCATGCCAACTGCAGGAGATACAACGTCTCAATATGATGTAAGAAGGAGGTCGAGTGATTAATGATGCTCCAACGATGAATGTTTTATCACAATCTTTTCTATATCTGCCCCGGCACCAAGGACAGGCTTCCAAAGGTCACCCTTCTTTTCAAAGCGTTGCAACACATTCCGAATGTTAAACAGCGAAGGGGATAATTTATCGGTGACTTCGCTCCATTCCAGGGGTGTGCTTACGGTGGCTCCGGGTACAGGTCGAACCGAATAGGGAGCTGCCAGGGTCTGTCCCCGACGGTTTTGTAAATAATCGATATATATTTTATGCTCCCTCTTTTGAAGGGACCTCTTGACAGTGGTAATATCCGGCAAGCGGGTATTTACCTTTTCGGCAATCAACTGTCCAAACAAACGAACAGTCTCGTATTCATACCGGGCAGCCAGGGGGACGTAGATATGAAGACCCGTAGCACCGGAGGTCTTACAATACCCTTGGGCATCCAGTTCCTCCAATACCTCCTTCACGACCAAAGCAGTTCTGACTACCTGGGTGAAGTCAGTCGTCTCAGGATCAAGGTCGATAACCATCCAATCGGGGTTATCCGGATGGTGGATCGTAGAGTTCCAGGGATTGATTTCAATGCAACCCAGGTTGGCCATGTAAACCAGCGTAGCCTTATCGTTGCAGATCAGGTAATCGATATTATCGTTATTCGATTCGGAGAATATCTTTTCAGTTTTTAACCATGCGGGGATAGTTTCAGTATCCAGGTCTTTGTGATAAAAGCTGGAACCGGTAATGCCGTTGGGGAATCGGTTCATGGACTGCGGACGATCCTTCAGATACGGAACCATGATGTCGGCCACTTCCGAATAATAGTCCAGCAAATCCCCTTTGGTGACATGATCCTGCGGGAAATACATTTTTTGCCGGTTAGTCAGGTGCAGGGTCACCTCCCCGATTAGAATATCAACATTCTTTTTCTGGCTATCCGCCGAAGATTTCATGTCGGAAGCACTATCCACTGCAGCCTCAATCGATGACTCGTTTGTCTTTTGACCTTTGTCTTTTGACTTTTCAATTGTCTTTTGACCTTTGTCTTTCGACTCTTCAACTGTCTTGAGTCCTGAGTCTTCATTTTTCAACTCTCCAACCGATTTATCTTCACGAAGTCCTAAGAATACCGGATGACGCAAATAACCGTCCTGTGTCACCTCCGTAAACCGGATCCGGGCGATAAAGAAAGGATTCATCCATTGTACCTTATCCGATGAATTAATCTTTTCACGAAGGGGAGACTTATCGGTAAAAGAGGATTCGAACTGTTGGTAGAGCTCTGTCAGGTTTTGATCGGAAAAGCCTGTACCGCAATTGCCAATATACTTCAGTTCACCGTCCTCATAATTCCCCAGGAGCAGTGCCCCGAAATGAGCCCTGGATCCCTTTGGTTCGGTAATACCTATAATCACAGCCTCTTCTTCCAGTGTTCTCTTTATTTTAAGCCACTCACCGGTTCGCTTACCGATACGATACGGACTATTGGCATTTTTAGCCATTATGCCTTCCCAGTTATTCACTTCTGCCACTTCGAAGTAAGAAACTCCATGTTCGGTGACATGGTCGGCATAAAATACATGCTGAAGGGAATAGTTCTCCAGCAGCATCTTTAGCAATTCCTTTCGTTCCAACAGCTTTAATTGCGTGGTATCGTTCCCATCGAGGTTCAGCAGGTCGAACACGTAGTATTTGAGGGTTCCTTTGCCCGTCTTCTGATAGTTCTGCAACAGCTGGAAATCTGACCGACCGTTCGAATCTTCAATGACCACCTCCCCATCCAGGACAGCCGAATGATCAATTTGTTTCAGATCTTCGGTAATGGGTGCGAATTTAGAGGTATAAGAGATCCGGTTACGACTGAAAAGGTTGACGGCTTGCTGATTGATCACCGCCACAATCCGATACCCATCGTATTTGACTTCGAAAATCCAATCCTTCCGATCGAAGGGCTTCTTGACCCTTTCGGCCAACATAGGTTCCTTGAATTCCACGTCCTCGGGTACTGTTTTCCTCTTCGTCTTAAAATTATGCATGTCGACCGCTTTCTCTTTCAGGGATAACTGCTCCAGCTCCTCGAGAGTAGAACCACTTAGCACGGATCTATCTTCCCGGAGAATATCCTTTTCGGTGCTGGCATAGGAATCTTTCTTTTTGATCAGCAACCAGGCATTGTCATCCTTCCCTTTCAGCTTGACCAAATCGAATTCCCCTTTAAGTTTCTTCCCATCCAAACGGATAGCCAGATGACCTTTTAACAGCCCTGCCCCTATTCTTTGTATGGCATCTTCTTTATCAGTGGCCTCCTTGGCGGTATACCCACCATTGTCCCACACGATGACATTGCCTGCCCCATAGTTCCCATCGGAGATATTTCCCTCAAAATCCTTATAATCGTAGGGATGATCCTCCACCATCACAGCCAGATGTTTATCATTGGGGTTCATGGAAGGACCTTTGGGGATGGCCCAGCTTTTGAGCACACCTTCGAACTCCAGCCTGAAATCATAATGAAGTCGGGAAGCTGCATGTTTCTGAACCACGAATACCAGGTCAGAGGTGGATTCCGCATTTTTTCCTTCCGGTTCGGAAGTGGATTTGAAGTTCCGTTTTTCAGTATATTTTGCTAAACTCATAGTTGGATTTTTTAAGCCGTTTTACTTTTCGTCTTGTCAAGGCTTGCCTTCAGCATTTCTAACAGATTATCACTCTGTGGGACAGCAGGTTTAATCTTGAACTGAGTGACAGTATTCCCTTTGGATTTCTCTTCTATTATTTCCAGCAATTTGGCAGTGTAAGTGTCTTTAAATGCGGTAATATCGAATTTCTCAGTCAACTGTTCTATCAGTTTATCAGCCATTTCCATTTCCTTCGTCTTAGTTTCGGAAACCGGGGGTAATTTTAGTTCGGAGGCATCCCGTATTTCCTGGGTAAAACGGATGCGGTTGAGCACGATCACATTCTTGTAGGGCTTGAGGATGGCCAAAATTTCCTTGTTACGCATCACAAAAGAGGTCACTCCCACCTTGCCGGACAGGTTCAAAGAATCACGCAGGAGTGCATAAGCAGTAGAGGCTCCTTTATCGGGCTCCAGGTAATAGGGCTGCTCATAGTAGATGCTGTCAATTTCCTTTTCGTAGGTAAAATTCATAAGCTGAATAGTCTTGGTTTTCTCAGGAGCCGCCGCTTCAAAATCGTGGGGTTCGAGGATGACATAATTATCATTCAACATGTAGCCTTTGACGATATCGGCATTCTCCACTTCCTGGCCGGTTGATTCGTTGACGCGCTTAAACCTGATATTGGAATGATCCTTGCTGTCGAGCATATCCAGGTCGAGTGAACTGTCCTGTACGGCTGAAAATAGTTTGACGGGAATGTTGATCAATCCGAAACTGATGGAACCCGTCCATATAGAGCGCATAATCCTTATTATTTGATGGTTAACAGGTTATAATGACAGTAGAAAACAGGAATCGAAACCTGCTGTTCATACATACAGGGATCAATTTCCAGATAGTTAGCAAAATAAAACAGGTTACCATCCCGGAGGATGGATTTGAACCTGCTTTATTTACTGTGTTATCTCAGGCTTCCTGTGCTTCAAGAATCGATTTTAGCCGGTTATGATCGGCTTCGATCAGGGCATATTGCGAGCTAACCATGGATTGCTGTTCAATGCTCAGATAATCCAGGTCATCGTTCAATACCTTTTCATAGGTTTCAATGGCATGTTCTTCGCCATATTCACATGAATTCAGCAAGGCTATCCTGTCATGACCGGTTACGCTTGACTTGATATCCATCCAGGTACGGTAGAATTTGCCACTAATTTTTGTTCCATCAGTAGCAGTACCGCCTAATCGGAATATCTCACTTGAAAGTTCCTGTTTGCACTTTTCACTGATTTGCGCAAACTGCTGAAATAAGGATTTTAGATCTTGTTCATCCGTTTCCCTGGAAGCAGTCAGATATCCTTCAATTCTGTCGTTATTTATCTCGACGAGTTTGTTCAGCACATCAATTGTTTTATCTATTTCCATTTTTTCATTCATTTAAAAGGTTAGATATTAATAATTATCTTCTCTTTATCTAATGTGTCGGATTGAATGCCGTTCGATCCGACTAAATTTAAGCATGGGATAAAAACACCTTCTTTTTAAAAAAGTTTAGACATGAAATGATTAATAAAATAATTTATTTACTATTGACATCACGCAACTGTTCTTGTGTTTTCAAGAGTTATTGGGTTATTGAGTTATTGGGTTATTGAGTTATTGAGTTATTGAGTTATTGAGTTATTGCGTGGGTATTTACATTCAATCAATTCCTGAA
>CAIYOZ010000317.1 GCA_903927945.1 uncultured Bacteroidales bacterium
ATACCTGATTACTTCTTTAACCATAAGCCACTTACTACCGACTTCATACTGCTGACTATAAACTACATACTACCGACTTCCCACTACCGACTAGTCTACCTCCTGCGAACCTCCTATGTAACTCCATAGAGAGTCTTTATGACAAAGATACTAAATAAATTGGAAATGCATACTAAATACAAAGAAAACCTATATCTAAATAGATATGTCTTTACAATGTATTTAGTATGCTTTATATATGTATTATCTATGTATTGTCTAAAAACTCTCTATGGAGTTACGCAGGAGGTTCTATAGAGTGTCATAGGAGAAAGACAGGAAATTAAGAAGGGTTTATTGTATCTTTTTGCGGGGATTTTATGGTTTAAAAAAAAGTTGGAAATACTCATAATTTTAATCAAATCGAACCCATCAGGCAGATGCCTGATTTCACATCGCCCTATACCTGGAAAGCCAATGACACCTATTTGTTGGAATTGTGGCAGCTATTCAACATGATTTATGGATATGAATTTGAGAGTATAAGTTTAGTGACGATTATAATTTGTTTGTAATCAGATCTATAGTTTGTAAGACCCGGAGTAGTATCCAATTTGTTCACCGCTTTTGAAGTCTTACTAACAAAACGGCATTGACTTATGTTTTATAGTGCATAAAGCATACACACACAAACTATTCCTAGTTATGAACTAAATTATGCGACTAATTATCGAACCGGATTACTCGGGTATATCAGAATGGGTGGGCAATTACATTGCCACAAAAATAAGGGATTTTTCTCCAAGTATTGATCACCCTTTTGTGCTGGGCTTGCCGACAGGCTCAACACCACTAGGCACTTATGCAAAGCTTATCGAGATCTATAAACAAGGTCAAGTATCATTTAAAAATGTGATCACCTTCAATATGGATGAATACGTAGGGATACCTAAAAATCATCCTCAAAGCTATCACAGCTTTATGTGGGATAATTTCTTCAGTCACATTGATATTCTGCCGGAAAATGTGAATTTATTAGATGGTAATGCAGTTGATTTGGAAGTAGAATGTCAATCTTACGAAGCCAAGATTAAATCCTTAGGGGGAATTCATTTGTTTTTAGGTGGTGTAGGAGCCGATGGTCACATTGCTTTCAATGAACCGGGTTCATCGCTTCAGTCACGCGCCAGGATAAAGACGCTGACTCAGGGTACTATCATTGCTAATTCAAGGTTTTTCAACGATGATGTGAATCAGGTGCCAAAATTAGCCTTGACAGTTGGTGTGGGTACTGTGATGGATGCACAGGAGGTATTGATCATTGTGAATGGGCACAACAAGGCACAAGCATTACATCAGGCTGTAGAAGGTTCGGTAAATCATATGTGGACCATTACGGCACTTCAGTTACACCCGCGGGGAATCATTGTATGTGATGAGTCCGCCACGGTTGAATTAAAAGTGGGAACCTATCAGTATTTTAAAGAAATAGAAAGTTTATAGGAATTCTGGACGAAAGTAAATAGAAACATGAATGCCATGAGTTTCTTTAATTTAATACGGTCAAACCGGAAATTTAATTTGCTTCTACCGAAGGAAAAAGAATGGTTGAAGATTAATATCTTTAGGCGTTCTTTTTTTTTGAACAATAAGTAATTGTTTGATTTAATGGATAATAAAAAAACAGTAAGGTCTCAGTTTTTGTAAATTTACTTATTGAAGAAAAAATGTGTTTTTAAACAATGTATAGATTGCATTGATTTTACAGATACTTTCGTATTTTTGCAACGTTTTATCTATGTATCAGTTCTACCTATTAAAAAAGTGCTGATAAATCTGTAAATAATCATTTATTCCTTTGCATTATTTCTTTCTTTCACTTTTTAATACATTTTCTATGTCTTCAATAGCCATTGTCGGTTTTCTAGCCTCTTTATTATCCATTTTGAATCAATTCCCACAAGCGATTAAAGTATTCAGAACGCAGGACACCCACAGTATTTCACTGGTGATGTATTGTATTGTGGTGGTGGCTATCACCCTTTGGCTGGTATACGGAATCATGCTTCATGACGGTCCGCTGATTTGGGCGAATGCCTTATCGTTGGTGCCTATTGTCTATATCTTCATTATCAAAATGAAAAACACGATACTGGGCGTTGATAAACTATCCATTTAAGCTTTCTCATTTCACGTTGAAAAAAAACTAACCCACTAGTCACATCTGTAACAGCATCTGTTGACCTATTTTTATTCCGGTTTCCCCGGTTTCCATTCAGTGTATCTAGTACCCGCGGAATGAGGGTACTTTGTTTTTAATTCTATCTATGGAATTAGAGCTCTCAAATTAGTCAAGGAACTATTACCCTGAAAAAACACCTCCTTTTTTGTAACTTCAAGTACTATTCTTTTACAAGTCTAAAAAATTACAGTTTATCCACTTAATTATTATATAATATAACGTGCTTACTGTAAGCTATATATGTTTTAGTGCCCCAATTATATTGAGAGTTAGTGTAAAATTAACACCTTTTTGTTTGGTCAACTGAAAAATAGAATCTATATTTGCCGTTGAAACATATTGTGTTTATGACACTAATTAGTTTTACGCGAACAAAACAGATCATCTTTTATTAATCCTCCATCTTTTAATTCTTGTATTATGAAAAAACAATTTCTACTCTTTAGTTTTATTTTCTCGTTCTTTTGTATAAACGCACAAACATTGGACCGAAGCATGTTGATTGATTTTGGCCCGGTAGCTTCTCCCGGAATAAGTACTGCAAGTAGTGATGCCAATGGGATTTACTGGAACAATCAAAATGCCCTTACGGCTGGTTCAACTACTGCTTTGAATGATACAACAAATGTTCCAACAGGGTTTACCTTAAATATTATCACTCCTTTTCTGGCAAATGGTGGGAGTGGAGTTGGAGGTTTGACAACGCCATCACCTTCCTTGCTTGGAGACCTTGCTATCACAAATGCAACACAAGATTACTTTTTTACACAAACAGGTCAAAATACGACGAGCATATCAAGTATGAAATTCACCGGATTAAGCCTGACAAAAGGGTACCAGTTTCAAATATTTGGTTGTCGAATTGCCACTGGAACAAGGACTTCACAATATACTTTTACTGGGGCAGTTTCAACTGTAGGAACATTGACTACAACAGGTACTAACTTAAGCGGTACCGGAATAAATGGAAATATTGCCACCCTGTATTCCACCCCTATTATCTATGCTGATGCCAATGGGGAGATCAGGCTTGATCTGGGAATTGTAACAGGAGGCTACGCCTACATTAATCTGATGCGAATTCAGGAATATACAGCCCCAATCATTCATGTAACCGGAGTCACCGTATCGGGTAATCCTATTACAACTGATCAGGGGACATCACAAATGACAGCTACTATGTCGCCAGCTAACGCCACCATACAAGGTGTGACCTGGAAGGTTGATAATACAGCCATTGCGACTATCAGTACTACCGGAGTCTTGACAGGAAAAACGAATGGTACAGTTGTTGTGACTGCAACTTCGATAGAATCAGGTTCAATCGTAAACAGTCTGTCTGTGGCCGTAAGTAACCAGTTAACCAAATTCCCTGTTACCCTTCAGGTGATTGATCAAACGCTGGGAGTAAAAACCAATAAACTCACAGATAACAACGAAACCAATGTGATAACTTATTTGAGTGCAGGCCTGGTTCCAACAGGCTGGACAAATTGGTGGTACCCCATGTATTCCGGTGAAGCCGGAGTTACCGGAGCACAATTGGTAAAGAATGCCGGTGACTGGACCTGGCAAGCTACTCTTCAAGCTTTACCGGGAACTTATCAGTGGAATCCATACATGAAAACGTTAGGATGGGCATCCATGAATAAAAGGGTTATCTATTACGGAGATACTGACAATCAGACTTTCACAATCTCATCAACCGGTGTAATTACCGGATCGACGCAAGTGGTTATCAGTGCTACTAAATTTCCGGTGACCCTGAAGATTATAGACAGGAGCAAGGGAGTTAAAACCAACGATCCGACCAACAACAACGAGACTAACATTTATCTTCAAGGCGGAACGGTTACAAATTTTACATCAAATTTATATACAGAAAGTATTCAACCTACCGGAGATTGGTGGTATGCCATGTATCCGGGAGTTGCACGATGTACAGGTGCAGTGAGTATAGCAAAGAGCGACTCAGCCTGGGTTTGGTCGGCAACGATTAATGCCAGCACCGGATGTTATGGATGGAAGCCGGGTGCAAAATCTACCGGTTGGACTGATATCAATGCCTCTATGTATGTATATAATGCTGCCAATGCAAACATTCAGTTTAACGTAGCATTAGATGGTACCGTAAACGGACAGACTGCATTGGTTATACCGGCGGATGTAGCTACTAAAATTAATAATACATCATCTGAATCAATTAGAATAGTTCCTACATTGTTCACGAACCAGATTGCAGTGAGCGGAGCTAAGAGCAGCATTGAAATGTTTAATTCCTCGGGAGTAAAAGTAGCTACAAAAACAGCCTCTCCCGAAACAATACTCACTACCACGAATTTACCAAAAGGAATTTATATTCTGGTAGTCGATAAAAATTTGACTTATAAGGTAGTGAAATAGTTTTTTTTAGAATTTGTTTAGTGTAACATTAGAAAAGAGTGGTTGAAGATTTAATCTTCAACTATTCTTTTTTACCCGGGCTGTTTATAAAATCAGACGTTTATGAGTCATCATTGAATAACACTAAAAAATCAAGATATAACCATAGGTCATGCAAAAAACACTTTATTATGTAGTTCTTATTTTCCTTTTTGTTTTCGGCGTAGAAAAAGCAAATGCATTTTCTGTCACCCTGCAAGTGATCGATAAAACGGCGAACCTAAAGTCAAGTTTAGCCTCGGATCAGACTCACATTGACAATAACATTTATGCCTGGGTAGGCACAAAATCGGGTGTCGCTGTTTACACAGGCGATTGGTGGTATCCCATGTACAATGGAGAAGCTGGTCGTCCCAACGGTCTACTCATAAAAACAGCAAATTCGTATACCTGGCGAGTCACTTTCGATTTAGCACCGGGGGATTATAAATGGAATCCCGGAATTAAATCCTGGGGATGGTTGCCTATCAATACAACTATTTTTCAATATACAGCTGGTGCAGCCGATAGTCCGGATATTAATTTTACAGTCAATGCTGATGGAACAACAAGCGGAACAACCACCCTTGCGATAACAGATTCGCCAATGACGAAACTTACTTTGCAAGTGGATATGAGCCATCAAGTGGTTTCAGCTTCAGGGGTGTATGTCTCCGGAACTTTCAATAACTGGACTCTAAGTGCAGATAAAATGACTGATCTGACTGGAAATGGAATTTACACTGTAACTTTGAACGTTGCTCAGAATTCTGTGCCTTATCAGTATATATTTGTGAATGGAACAACGTGGGATAAAGCCGAAGTTGTATTTGGACCCTGTGAATTCAGTTTAAACCGACTTGCAATTGTCAGCAGCACCAATGTAACCATGCCGGTAGTTGCATTTGGTTATTGCAGTGCCCAACCGGCAGAAATATCGGATAAGAAGATAGCTTGTATTGGTAATAGTATTACCGCCGGAGCAGGATTGCAAAATGCATACCTTGAGTCATGGCCAATTCAATTGAGAACATTACTCGGTGCAGGTTATTATAGCGAAAATTTGGGAGTCTCGGGTACAACCATGATGAAAACAGGGGATAGCCCCTGGTGGAATCAACATCAATATAGTGCGACGTTAAACCTTAAACCGGATGAGATTTTAATAAGTTTGGGAACAAATGATTCGAAAACCTATCAGTGGAATGCTGTCAATTTTAAAAGGGATTATCTTGCATTAATTGACTCTTTCAGTAAAATCAGTTCACATCCTAAATTTCATATTTTAACTTCGGCTAAAGCCTATTCAGCAATTTATAGTATCAATGATAGTACCATTCTCAATGGAATAATACCCATCTTAAAAGAAATCTCCTCAGAAAGGAAAATACCCATTATTGATACCTATAGTGCTACCCTGAATATGAGCAGTTATTTCCCTGATGGAGTTCATCCAAATGCTGCAGGAGCACAGATATTTGCAACTCATGTGGCTGATGTACTAAAAATAAAAAAACCGGTTATTGGAATATCGCAAAATGTAAATCCGAATAGTTTTGCTGCCTATCAATGGTACCGGAATGGTGTCCTTTTGGTTGGAAAGACTGATCAAACACTTGTAGCCGAAACAAGTGGGATCTATCAAGTAAGTGTTAGACTGTCCCTGAATACAAATGATTTGCTTTTTGCAGATGAATTTTCAGTGGATTTAGTTTCATTAAAACAAAGTTCGGTTACGTTGGGCGTGAATTCTGATCTGACGGCTATAAATGAAATTTCAAAGTCCAAAATTAACATTCATGTTTTAAATGATCATATTATCGTTCATTCTGTAGATGGGATATCAAACGTAGATATTTATAACTCAAACGGTAGTCTGGTTCAAAGTGTGAATACAGCTCCAAAAACAGATCAAATATTATCAGTACAGAATTATCCAAGTGGAGTCTATGCTTTGTTGATTAATAAAACAAAGTCCGTGAAATTTATATTATAGTTAGTTTTTAAATTGTTTAGTTATTAACGATAGTTTACGTAGGGTGGTTGTTGCCAGCTTGCTTCTTAAACTTAAAGCGTATCATCTTTAGAATTAAATCAAATGAGCAGAATCAAACAAAAAAGAATAGTGCAGGTAGCAGCTATTTTTTTATTTTTAGCTATGAATGTCAATTCCCAAACGGTCACTCCCTGGTTTACAAGTGCTGATAAATCCAAGCTACTCGAACAACAACCTGCCGTAAGTTTTGGTCCGAATGTTAGTGCGGCGAGTGTTAACCTTACTTTAGACCCTGCCACCACCTATCAGACTATGGATGGTTTTGGGTTTGCCATGACCGAAGGAAGTGCTGAAGTGATCAGTTCATTGTCATCAACAGTTCAATCGACCCTGTTGAACGAATTATTCAATAAGTCAACCGGACTTGGTATTTCGGTGCTTCGAATCAGCATTGGGGCTTCCGATTTAAGTTCCTCCGATTATAGTTATGATGAAACCGCCGGAGATGTGACCATGGCAAATTTCAGCATAACGGGCTCCGATCTGACGTATCTGATTCCCATTTTGAAAAAGGCATTGGCCATAAATCCCAATATTAAGATATTGGCGACTCCCTGGTCTGCACCCCGATGGATGAAGACTAACACTACTACCTGGATAGGAGGAAGCCTTAAACCAACTTATTTTGCAGCCTATGCTTCCTATTTTGTAAAATACCTGGATGCCATGAAGGCTCAGGGAATTTCTATCTGGGCAATTACTCCGCAAAATGAACCTGAAAACAGCAGTGCAGAACCCAGCATGCTGATGACCTCAACCGATCAAAAGACCTTTATTAATAGTAACCTGGGACCTGCAATGGCCACAGCGGGATATTCGGGAGTGAAAATAATAGCTTACGATCATAATTGCAATGATACGGCTTATCCGATTGATGTGCTGAATAATAGCACTTATGTGGATGGTGCTGCATTTCACTTATATTCCGGTAATATCTCCGCATTAACCACTGTCAGTAATGCCACCGGTAAAAATGTTTATTTCACCGAACAATTCACTGCTTCTACCGGGAGTTTCTCAGGCGACCTGGCATGGCATATGCAAAATATAATCATAGGGGCAGGTAATAATTCGGCAAAAGCCATTATAGAATGGAACGTTGCCAGTAATGCAGCGTTGGGACCCCATACAACGGGTGGATGCTCCACGTGCCAGGGTGCAGCTACGATTACCAGCAACACTTATACAAAGAATTTATCCTATTATCTGATCGGACATATTTCGAAGTTTGTTTCCGCAGGTGCTGTCCGTATTAAAAGTACCAGTTCCAGCAGCAATGTGGTAGCTACTGCTTATCAAAATCCAGTTGGATCACTGGTTGTTCTTACTTATAATGGTAATAGCAGCAGTCAGACGGTAAAAATCGTCTGGAATACCCTGACCTTTGTAAGCACAGTTCCTGGTTCGTCAGCAGCAACATTTACCTGGAATCCTACTACAAACGCAATATCGGACGTTCACATGAATGAAATTACATTATCACCGAATCCCGGACAAAATGAAGTTTCTTTAAAACTTCCGGAGAATGGGGTAAACTATAGTTCCGTTCGATTTATTTCCCTGGATGGTAAAACTGCACTCCATCAGTCCATTCCAACGGGAAGCATTGAAAAGAGAATTGATGTCACTTCACTGGCAAATGGAATCTATGTTGTCCGAATTGATGGGGCGAATAATCCACTCTATGGTCGCTTTATAAAACAATAATTTTTTAGAACCTCATACCTGTCAGGTTATGTACACCTGACAGGTTATTTACTTCTTTTAATCCAACCTCCAGCCTTGATTCGATTTTTAGGGATTGCTTGTTAAGAGGATTTAATTCTTAAAAACGTAATAAGTATCATTAATCAGGTCAAATTGATAACAAACTGTTATTTAATCATCGATAATGATATTAATATTGTATGTTAGTGTATAATTAACACAATATTGTTATCACAATCGAAAAATAAGAGCTATATTTGTCCTCGAAATACATGTTGTATATATGACACTATGCATTTTTCTTATCCAACACAAAACATCAAGCTTTATAAATTATAATACTAACCATTTTACAAATTCAATTTTTTATGAGAAAATTAGTACTTTTAGCAGGGTTTTTACTCCTGCTCTTTAGTTCGGGAGCGCAAACAACACTCAACCAACGGTTCTTTTTTGATTTTGGACCGAACGATGTCACAAATGGTAATATCACCCTTAGTCCTGATGTCAATGGCAATTTCTGGAATAATCCAACCGATGTTACCTTAAATGCTACCTTGGCATTAAAAAACTCAGCGAATGCAACGACAGCTTACAACCTGGTAATTACGAAAGCCATGTCGAAAAACGGTATTGCCTCAGGAGGGTTGCTTGCACCAACAGTAGCGCTGGGTGAATTTGCAATTGCTACTGCCACGCAGGATTATTTTTTCACCACCAATGCCGCCACTCCGGGTCAATTACAAATTACGGGTTTGGATCCAGCTAAACAATATAAATTTTATATGTTTGGAAGCCGGGATCAAACTGAAACCCGGATCGTAAAATATACCTTTACGGGTTTAAATAGTATGTTCGGACTTCATCAGACATCAGGAACGAACTACGGAGGTACCGGGGTGAATCACAATATCAGCAATATTTTAGTATCGGATATGATTTTTCCAACAGCAAGCGGTGTCATCACTATTGATATTGCGGTATCATCAGGAACCTATGGCTGTTTGAACGTCATGAAGATGGAGGAATATACAGGTCCGGTGGTAAATGTAACAGGTGTCAGTGTAACTGGAAATGATATTACTGTGCCCGGTGGAACCTCTCAAATGATTGCCACCATTTCGCCATCAAACGCCACTATAAAATCTGTATCCTGGACCGTAGATGACAGCAGTGTAGCAACTGTCGATGGATCGGGTATTGTACATCCAAAAAAGAATGGAACGGTGACTGTTACAGCCACCTCACTACAGTCAGGTTCTACAATTTCAAGCAGTAAACTCATCACGATCAGCAACCAACAAACCACCCTGTACTTTTCAGGTTCTTCCACTGAAAACGGAGATAACATTGCGACAGCTATTCCAATGAAAATGGTAACTGACCAGCAAGGGGTCATGTCAACCGGTGTATTTGAAATATATACTTCATTGAAATCTACCGGTACTTTTAATTTTTATTCATCGCAATCGGCTGTTACAGCTACTGTTTATGGAGCAGGGGCAACTGCAGGAACTATTTTGTCGGGTGGTGCTGCTATCGCTCCTTCTACAACAGGGACAGTTTTAATTACCGTTAATTTAGCCACAAATACCTATACCGTTCTACCAATAACAGAGTGGGGGATTGTCGGGAGTACTATTCCAAGTGCCTGGAGTGGGGATGTACCGCTGGTTTATCAGGGAAATGGCATCTGGTCAAATACAGTTGCCTTGACAACCACAGCAGCTTCCACTGATCCTCCTCGTTTTGAATTCAGGGCAAATGGCTCGTGGACTTATGCCATGCAAAAGATTACAGGTACTACGAATTCGCTCATGATGGCCACTCAGGCAACCACATACGGGGTTGCCGTTGCCGATATTCCTATGAACTATGGAACATTTTTGATTACGCTAAATTTAAGAAACTACACTTATTCAGTGGCTTGTACTTCCATTGATCCGATGAAGATTTCAGTAATGGGATCCTCTGTTGCTAATGGGCATGGTGCCACCAACAATCAGGGATATGCATATAAATATTCCCAATTGCTTGCTCAACGATCTGCAAATAACTCAGGATTACCCTGGACTGTTTCAAATATATCCGTGGATGGCAATAGTACAATCGATGTGTTAAACCGTTGGGATAATGATTTGCTAAACGATTGCAGCAGTTATGTCATTTATGGACTCTCGTTGGGAAATGAAGGTATCATTACAGGTGGTCAGCCAACTTTCGATCAGTTTAAAACAAACATGTTATTGTTGATTGCAAAAGCCAGGGCTGTTGGTAAGTTTCCTGTTGTAACCAATAATTACACTCGTGCCGATTATACGGCAACTGAATATGCATTCATCAAACAAATGAATCTGCTTATTCATCAGTGGGACGTGCCGAGTATCAATTTATTAGGTGCAGTTGATAATGGATCCGGACAATGGTCTACAGGTTATCAATATGATGCCTTACATCCCAATGATGCCGGACATGCTGAAATGTCCTATGCATTCGTGCCTTCGTTGTTTGATGCTATCAAAGCAGGAAAAGCGTTGCCTCAAAAAGCAACAGGTAATTATATGACCATTTCAAAATCCATTTCAACCGATCAGTTGACATTTACCCCTGAGAATACCATACATTCTTTCACCCTTTCATTTGATATCAAAACCAATTCAAATGGTACCATATCGACCTTTAAACAAGCTTCATTAGCTGGACAAATTAACATTGATGCCCTGACCGGGTATGTTTCCTATACTTCGCCGAACGGTGGAACAATAGTAGGAAGCTCAGTTGTAAATGACGGTCAATGGCATAAAATCGTTTTGACCCATTACTATGCCCGTGGACAAACACTTTTGTACAGTGATAATAACCTGGCTGGAACTTTAAGTGAAGAACTGGTAGCCGAAAAATTTAATCTGAATGATTTGAATGGACCTTCTTCCATCTCCTACAGGGATTTGATGTTTTATCGTTCAGGCATGAATGCTGATGAAGTTGCTGCATTGAATACTGGAAGTATGTTGAAATCAAGTCTGGAAATTTACGCACCATTGAATGGACAAGCCGCCTCAGGTGTCGATCCACTTGTGAATCTGGCACAAAGTACAAATACCGTACAGCGCGTTCAATTGGCAACCAGTGTTGATAACCTGACAGGAAAAGGGAATTTTAATGTTTATCCGAATCCGGTCGTTGATAAACTTCAAATAGCCGGGTTGAACAGCAATGGTGTCTACGTATGCACCCTGCTTGGAATTGACGGTAGGATTGTGTTCAAGAAAGAAATTAAAAATGTAAATGAACTGAATGTTTCAGATTTGCCTTCATCACTTTATATTTTGCAATTAAAGGATAAAGTATCTTCTGAATCACATACATTAAGTTTTCAGAAAGTGAATAAGATCTATTAAGTTCAACAATAAAAAAAGGGCTGTAAATTTTAATTTACAGCCCTTTTTTTATTTGATAAATCATACCCTGAAATCAAATCTTTCAGTACGGGTTTTTTCGTAAATGTCACGATCAAAAGAATAAAGACGGGCGGGTTTGTGTGATACTCCGGTTTGAATTTCATCCAGTGGGATCAGATACGGCATTTTATTGACCTTGCGCCTGTAATTACGCTTGTCGTAGGTTGTATCGAAGATGGCTTCATAAAGTTTCTGCATTTGGGTAAGGGTGAACTTAACGGGCAATAATTCGAAAACCAGAGGCTCATGAAGCAAGTCGTAACGCAGTTTCTTGAAAGCTTCATCAAAGATTTCATTATGGTCGAACATTAATTCTTTAATCTCATAAGCATCGGCCCATTTGGCATCTTCAATCAGCATGCTGTTATCCACATCATTCAGATTAATTAACGAATAAAATCCGACCGTGATAACCCGGTCATCGGTTAAACTTGGTTTAATCCACTCATATTCATACATTTTTCGCCTTAAACGATTTGGATCGCTAAAAACCATGAATTGCTTCACAAAAATGTTTTCCAATCCGGTTTGTTCCTTAAGTATCCGTGAGGAGGTTTCTTCGATGGTTTCACATTTTCTGACCTTATTCCCCGGGAATTTCCACGCTAAATAAACTTCTCCATTATTGGGTATATACTCGCTTCGAATTAACACTTTTAGTTTGTTATCATCATACCCAAAAATAACACAATCGACTGAAATCGATGATAAGGTTTCAATGGATAAGAATGTCTCTATATCCGGTTGATTAATAGTTATTTCCTTTAGTGTGTTCATAGTCTCTACATTACTTGAATTTGAATACAAAGATATAATAATTAATAGGATTATATACTATAAGCGTGTCTAAAACACACAATGAATTAATTTATCAAAGTATTTTCATACTTAGTGTGAATTTAACACGCGATAATTTGGTGGTACTAGAAAAACCACTTATATTTGCAACATAATACATATTGTTATAATGACACTATAAATGGGATAGTCCCCGGGAATCACACATTAATAAATCAAGGAGTAAAAAAATGGTTTATTTGATTGATGGTAGAATTCACTATAGTCTCTATAATTAATACGGAAAAAGCTCCGAACTATAGTAATCCTCACATTGCAAAATTAAGAAATGAGAAATATACGATTTATTAGTGTCAGTATTTTATGTCTGCTTGTCAGTTTAAATTCAACCAAGGCACAAAAGCCAATTTATTTAGATGTCGATCAACCCATTGAAAAGAGAGTAGAGCAAGCCCTTTCATTGATGTCCCTGGAAGAAAAAGTGGACATGTGCCACGCTCAATCTAAGTTTAGTTCCAAAGGGGTTCCCCGTCTGGGAATACCTGAACTATGGACAGATGATGGCCCTCACGGAATTCGTGAAGAAGTATATTGGGATAAATGGAGTGGGGCAGGTTGGACCAATGATTCCTGTACTGCTTTTCCCGCTTTAACATGTTTATCAGCTAGCTTTAATCCCAATATGTCATTGGAATATGGGAAAGCTATTGGTGAGGAAGCCCGTTATCGTAATAAAACCGTGCTGCTAGGCCCGGGTGTAAATATCTATCGTACTCCCCTGAATGGTCGTAACTTTGAATACCTGGGTGAAGATCCCTGGTTATCATCCCGGATGGTGATTCCCTATATACAAGGGGTTCAACAAAACGGTGTGGCAGTATGCGTCAAACATTTTGCTTTGAATAACCAGGAAACGGATCGTATGTCAGTCGATGTACAACTGAGTGACCGTGCATTGTATGAAATTTATCTACCTGCCTTTAAAGCTGCTGTACAGGAAGGAAAAGCCTGGTCGATCATGGGATCGTACAACCAATTCAGGGGTGAACATTGTTGCCATAACGACTTGCTATTGAATAAAATTTTAAAAACAGACTGGAAATTCGATGGAGTGGTCATTAGTGATTGGGGGGGAGTACATAATACCGATCAAGCCGTTAATAATGGACTAGACCTTGAAATGGGAACCTCTACCGATGGGTTGACGTCTGATGGAACTGCACCTTATTCGGAATATTATTTGGCAAATCCATATTTAAGAGGATTAAAATCCGGAAAATATAACGTTACCGTATTAAACGATAAAGTGCGTCGGCTCTTACGACTTATCTTTCGAACGACCATGAGTGCCGATCGTCCCTTTGGAAAATTTGTAAGTCCCGAACATTCAGAGGCTGCCCGTAAGATCGCAGAAGAAGGAATAGTGTTATTAAAAAATGACAAAAGATTCTTTCCAATTCCCGTCGGAAAATATCAGAAAATTGCCGTAATTGGTGAAAATGCTACCAAATGCCTGGTAATTGGCGGTGGTTCTTCTTCCTTAAAAGTTGCTTATGAGGTCTGTCCTTTAGAGGGACTTATTAAGAAATATGGGAAAGATCATATTGTATACTCAAAAGGGTATGATTCAGGAGAGACAGAGTACAAAGAAGAGATTGTATCTAAAGTAAATGCAGATTCGTTAATTAACGAAGCCGTAAAAACGGCTAAAGATGCTGATATTGTCCTGTTTATAGGTGGACTCAACAAAAATCATTTTCAGGACAGTGAGGGAGGTGATCGCAAATCATTATATTTGCCTTTCGGTCAGGATAAATTGATAACAGCCCTGTTGAAGGCTAATAAAAATACCGCTGTAATTTTAAATAGCGGAAATGCGGTTGCCATGCCTTGGGTGAATGATGTACGTGGAATAATTCAGAGTTGGTATCTGGGTTCTGAAGCAGGAAATGCGATTGCAAATGTACTTTCAGGTGATGTTAACCCTTCGGGGAAATTACCTTTCTCCTTTCCTAAGAAACTGGAAGACAACGGAGCCCTTACCTATGGTAAAATATCATATCCGGGAGTTGGTACAACCGAAGAATATAAAGAAGATATCCTGGTTGGATACCGTTGGTTCGATACAAAAAAAATCCCTGTATTATTTCCATTTGGATTTGGTTTGTCGTATACAACTTTTGAATATGGGAAAATTGCCACTGATAAAAGAACCTATTCTTCGGATGAAACTATCAAGCTGTCATTTACTTTAAAGAACACAGGTAAGATAAATGGTGCTGAAGCAGTTCAGGTATATGTATCCCAACCTAATGCATCAGTGGTACGTCCGGTAAAAGAATTGAAAGCATTTAAAAAAGTATTTTTAAATGCCGGCGAAACTCAAACTGTTGAAATGGAAATCAAGGCAAAAGATATGGCATTCTACAACGAAAAAACAAAAAACTGGATTTTGGAATCCGGTGAATTTGTGATACGAAATGCTGCTTCATGCACTGATGTAAAAAGCG
>CAIYOZ010000318.1 GCA_903927945.1 uncultured Bacteroidales bacterium
TGTTCAAAAGATATTTTTTCAGGATTATTTCTCTCAACAGATTTTACCAAACTATTTTATATATTTATTATGAAACCGACTCATATTGAGCATTTAGGCATTGCAGTAAAAAGCCTTGAAGCTGCTATCCCTTACTACGAAAATGTATTAGGATTAACATGTTATGCAGTAGAAGAAGTTCCGGAACAGAAAGTAAAGACCGCATTTTTCAAAGTTGGGCAAACCAAGATTGAATTGTTGGAGTCGACCGATCCGGAAGGACCTGTTGGAAAATTCCTCGAAAAGAAAGGCGAAGGAGTTCATCACATTGCATTTGCAGTAGAAGGATTACAGGCAAAACTGGACCTGGCAGCTGAACGCGGTGTCCAGTTGATTGACAAACAACCTCGCAAAGGGGCTGAAGGATTGAACATTGCATTTTTGCATCCAAAATCGACCTTTGGAGTGCTGACTGAACTTTGCGAAGATCCAAACAAATAAATAGTTAATCAGTTCATTGGTTGATTGGTACTTACACGTGATTTTGTATCAATAAAACAACAACCGTGACTATAACATAAAGAAAATGGAAAATCAAGAAAAGGTAAAAAACCTCATCGATTTACGCGTCCAAGCAAAATTGGGTGGTGGTGTTAAAAGAATTGCTTCCCAACATGCCAAAGGAAAGTTCACAGCCCGTGAACGACTAGAGATGTTGTTGGATGAAGGAAGTTTCGAAGAACTGGATATGTTTGTAACTCATCGTTGCAACAATTTCGGACTGGAAAATGAAAAGTACCTGGGTGATGGTGTCATCACCGGACATGGTACTATTGATGGCCGTACAGTGTATGTGTTTGCACAGGACTTTACTGTTTTCGGGGGATCATTGTCGGAAACAATGGCACTAAAGATTTGTAAAGTCATGGATATGGCCATGAAAATGGGTTGTCCAATGATTGGAATCAACGACTCGGGTGGTGCCCGTATTCAGGAAGGTGTTACTTCACTGGCAGGTTATGCTGAAATCTTCCAACGTAATATCATGGCTTCAGGCGTTATTCCTCAGATATCAGCTATTTTCGGTCCTTGTGCCGGAGGAGCAGTATACTCTCCTGCCCTGACCGACTTTGTAGTCATGACCGAACAAAACAGCTATATGTTCGTAACCGGACCTAAGGTTGTAAAATCGGTAACCGGTGAAGATATATCCACAGAAGACCTGGGTGGTGCCGATGTACATTCCCGCAAATCGGGTGTTTCGCACTTTAAGGCTGAAAACGAAGAAGAAGGTATGATGCTTATTCGCAAACTGCTTTCTTATTTACCACAGAATAACCTGGAAGAACCGCCTTTGTTTGAAAATACGGACCCTATCATCCGCTTGGATGATAAACTGAATTCTATCGTACCGGATAATCCTAACATGCCATACGACATGAAAGATGTGATACATGGTATTGTAGATAACGACGAATTCCTGGAAGTTCATCGTCATTATGCACGTAATATTCTGGTAGGTTTTGCCCGCTTCAATGGTGCACCTACAGGTATTGTGGCTAACCAGCCTAATTTCCTTGCCGGTGTACTTGATTGTGATGCTTCCCGTAAGGCAGCACGCTTTGTGCGCTTCTGTGATGCGTTCAATATACCGGTGTTGACATTGGTAGATGTACCAGGATTCTTACCTGGTTCAGGACAGGAATACGCAGGTATCATTACCCATGGTGCTAAACTGATGTTTGCCTACGGAGAAGCAACTGTACCGAAAGTAACGGTTACAATCCGTAAATCATACGGAGGTGCACACGACGTAATGAGTTGCAAGCAACTGCGTGGCGACTTTAACTATGCGTGGCCAACAGCAGAAATTGCAGTTATGGGTGCAGCCGGTGCTATCGAAGTGTTGGAAGGACGTGCTATTTCCGCCATCAAAGATCCTGAAGGAAAAGCGGCATTTATCAGTGAAAAGGTAAACGAATACAAGGAAAAATTTGCGAATCCATACCAGGCAGCTGCTTATGGATATATCGATGATATTATAGAACCACGCAATACCCGTTTTCGTGTGATACGTGCCTTCCAGGCATTGGAAACCAAGAAAGTGGTGAATCCACCGAAGAAACATAGTAATATCCCTTTATAATCAAACCTATGATATTTGAAAAACTTTTTGGTAAAAAGACCAAGTCGGCTTCAATTGGCAAGGATGGTGAAATACCTTCCGCCGATGTTGTAGCAATAGCCATGGCTCTCCACTTGTTTTATGACGAGGTTCATGATGATGAAAGTAATGTGATTACAATTAAGCGTATCGAAAGGCGTTATTCGCCCTGGAGTTCGAAAATTTATGGTGTAAACAATAATATCAGATAACAGTTTATGAAGAAATTCAAATTTACAATAGATGGGACATCCTACAGTGTGAATGTCAAATCGGTAGAAGGCAACAAAGCTGAGATAGAAGTTAACGGCAAATCATATGCAGTAGGATTGGAACAAGAGGTAAATACCCTGAAAACTCCCATCCTGGTACGTAAAGATGTTCAATCGAATCCAGGTGAAAACAAGATTACCGTCAAAGGAGCACCTGTACCAGCTTCCACCCGACCCAGTGCAAATAGCATTAAGTCACCACTGCCGGGAAGTATTATCCGTGTAGTCACCACAGTAGGTGCTACAGTCAAGGAAGGCGATTTGCTGCTGGTTATGGAATCAATGAAAATGGAAAACAATATCCTATCTGAAAAGAACGGTGTTGTCAAAAACATTTTAGTTTCTGCAGGACAAGCCGTTATGCAGGATGATGTTTTGTTGGAACTGGAATAAACAGTGATTAACGATTAATGATCAATAAACAAAAAACCCATCGATTTATCGATGGGTTTTTTGTTACATAAAATATCTATATTGTTGTTTTAATTATCCTAATAACAGAATCAATAGTATGATAACTAATACTCCTCCACCAATGCCAAAGTACATTCCATGATGGTGATGATATCCTCCATCATAATCACCGTGGTGTCTGTCATGATCCCTGTCACGATATTCCTGTTCGTTTTGAATGGAATGAACCTCTTCCCGTAATTCCTTCTTTTCAGCAGGAGTCAACGTTGATAAATCCATTGCCTTGATTTCTTCCAATCTGGCAAGTTGAGCCTCTGCTCTTGCTTCTTCATTTACAGTGGCTGATTCTTTTGTATTAGCAGCTACAGTAGTTGTGGCATCAAGCGATTCAGTTGTTTTAGCAGTAACTGATGTTGATGCATTTTTTTCAGATTCAGCTTTTAACTGAATGGGTATAAATGACAACAAAACAAATGCAGCCATTATACAAAATGATAACTTTTTCATTTTTATATGTTTTACTTGTGAATAAATTTTCACTTAGCAAAGATCATACCTTTTATGCCCAACGGACTTACATTATTTTTAAAAAATGTTACATCATTCACACCCGATCATTCATAGCGTAGAATAAAAAAGGGTAGCACAACTGGTGTACTACTCTTAGGATAATTGTATTAATTATCATTGCTGTCCGAACATTTAGTTAAAACTATTCATCTTTAAATTTTCCTATAAGACTTACAGATAGTTAGCTTGAAAACTCGATAAAAAGCTGTTCGAAATCTTTTTCATTCGCCTTACCGCCAAA
>CAIYOZ010000319.1 GCA_903927945.1 uncultured Bacteroidales bacterium
ATGAATTCGAGACATATTAATTACAATTTGACATTTTCATTAATCTTGGGTAATTGATCGACAAAACATAAAATAAAATTCACTTTTAAAAATATCACTATTTCTTAAATAAAACACATTGTATGAATATAGAAAAATTGATGCAATCGCTTGAGGCAAAACACCCGGGTGAAAAGGAGTATTTACAGGCAGTGCGTGAAGTTTTGAACACTATCGAACCGGTGTATAACGAACATCCGGAATTTGAAAAAGCTAAAATAGCCGAACGTTTAGTCGAACCTGACAGAATTTTTACATTTAAAGTGCCTTGGGTAAATGATCAGGGTGAAGTACAAATTAATCTTGGATATCGTATCCAATTCAACAATGCGATCGGACCCTATAAAGGAGGATTACGTTTCCACTCTTCGGTAAACCTCTCAATTTTAAAATTTCTTGGGTTTGAACAAATCTTTAAAAATGCATTGACCACCTTGCCCATGGGAGGTTCAAAAGGAGGATCTGATTTTAATCCTCGCGGTAAATCAGATTCAGAGGTAATGCGTTTTTGTCAGGCATTTATGGTAGAACTTTGGCGTCATATTGGAGCCGACACAGATGTACCGGCAGGTGATATTGGAGTTGGTTCGCGTGAAATAGGTTATTTATATGGAATGTACCGTAAATTAGCCCGGATAAACACTGGGGTATTAACCGGTAAAAGCCTTGAATTTGGTGGATCATTGATTCGTCCGGAAGCCACAGGATTTGGAGGATTGTACTTTGTAAAACAGATGCTCGAAACTGCCGGGTTAAATATCGTAGGTAAAACGATTGCAATTTCAGGTTTTGGAAACGTCGCCTGGGGTGCAGCTCTCAAAGCTACAGAATTAGGTGCTAAAGTTGTTTCAATCTCCGGACCTGATGGATATATTTATGATGAAAAAGGAATCTCAGGTGAAAAAATCGATTATATGCTTGAATTACGTGATACTTGCAATGATGTGGTTGAACCCTATGCCGAAAAATATGGGGCATTATTTGTGCCGAATCATCGACCATGGGAATTAAAAGTAGATATTGCCTTACCTTGTGCCACCCAAAATGAATTAAATGAAGAAGATGCAAATCAATTGATTAATAATGGAGTTATTTGTGTCGGCGAAATATCCAATATGGGGTGTACTCCTGAGGCTATTGATTTATTTCTTTCGCATAAAATCATGTACGGACCTGGAAAAGCTGTTAATGCCGGAGGTGTAGCAACTTCAGGACTTGAGATGTCACAAAACGCCATGCATCTTACTTGGACTAGTGAAGAGGTAGATATGAGATTACATCAAATAATGAGTGAAATCCATGCTCAGTGCCTGAAGTATGGCCGTGAACCTGATGGTTATATAAATTACATGAAAGGTGCCAATGTAGCCGGCTTTTTAAAAGTTGCAAAAGCTATGTTGGCCCAGGGAGTATTATAAATTTTTTAGTTGCTATTCAAAATCACCGAAGAGAAAATTCAACTTTTATTAGTTGGG
>CAIYOZ010000320.1 GCA_903927945.1 uncultured Bacteroidales bacterium
AAACAAAGTATTATACAGTATTAAATAATAAAACGTACAATGAAAATATCAATTAAAACACTCAGTGCCTGTTCTATGGCATTGGCATCAACTCAGTTGAAAGCTGAGGATCCAGCTCCAAAGAAAATGAATATCATTTTCATACTTGCTGATGACCTTGGATGGATGGACTGCACCTTAAATGGTCCAAATGCCTTATACGAAACTCCAAATTTGGAACGGTTGGCCAAAAGGGGTGTTACCTTTAATCGCGCCTATGCTGCGAGCCCGTTGAGTTCTCCCACCCGATCGAGCATTTTGACAGGACAAACCCCAGCCCGAACAGGAATTACTAGTGCGGCAGGTCATTTAGAAGAGGTTAAATTACTGCCTACTGTAGCAGTAAGAGCCCAGATTGGTGAAAAAGCGTTGCCCTGTGTTTCGGCTACCCGACTCGATACCATTGTGCCAACACTAGGGAAATTAATACACTCTGCAGGTTATGCAACTGCACATTTTGGAAAGTGGCATCTCGGTCGTGAACCCTATTCGCCTTTACAACATGGATTTGATGTGGATATACCTCACTGGCCTGGTCCCGGACCTGCAGGAAGTTATGTTGGCCCATGGAAATTCCCTACTTTCAAGGAAAACTACGATGCAGAACACATCGAGGACCGTATGTCGGAAGAAGCAGTAAAATGGCTCAGGTCGATAAAAAAAGACCAACCATTCTATATGAATTATTGGCAATTTTCGGTACATGCACCTTTTGATGCTAAGAAGAAGCTTGTTGACTATTATCGCAACAGAATTGACACTACTAAAGCCCAACGATCAGCCACTTATGCGGCCATGGTACATTCGATGGATGATGCAGTCGGAACTTTATTGGATGAGGTAGACCATCTTGGAATTGCTGACAATACAGTGATTATATTTTTCTCTGATAATGGAGGAAATATGTACAATAGCATATTAGAAACAACAAAAAATGGAGTAAAATACACTGCAGATCCAACCAGCAATGCTCCCTTAAGAGGGGGAAAAGCGACTGTATTCGATGGTGGAATCCGTGTTCCGAGTATTATTGTTTGGCCTGGACTAACTAAACCCGGTACCCGAAGCGATGCGATGATACAATCGACAGATTTTTATCCGACAATACTTGCAAACTTAAAAATTTCAATACCTAAAAATCATGCCGTTGATGGCTATGATATTTCTCCGGCACTGAAAGGGCAAAAATGGGAACGCAAGTCGATGTTTACCTATTTTCCTCAGTCTCCACGTGTACCTGACTGGTTGCCACCAGCAATGGCCGTTCATGTGGGCGATTGGAAATTAATTCGACTTTTTTATCAGGGAGAAAATGGAAAGCATGGATATTTACTTTACAACTTAAAAGAAGATATCGGCGAAAAGAACAATCTTGCCCTAAAAAATCCTAAAAAAGTGAAGGAGTTGGATCAATTAATTAGCAACTATATAAACGAGGCTAAAGTTGTTGTTCCAGAACCAAATCCAAGGTTTGATCCGGCAAAATACAAACCTGAACTTATAGGAATTCAAATAAAAGCAGATAAGAAAGGTAAGGAAGAATAAATTGTAAATGTCATTTTAAAAGAATAATATTAAAGTAAAAAAATGAATTGGAAAAAATTACAGAATGGCTCTGATATTCGCGGAGTTGCATTAGAAGGAGTAGTAGGAGAAACCGTAAATTTAACGACAAAAGTTGCCAAAGTATTAGGAAAATCATTTGTTCAATGGCTACGAAATAATTCAACTTCATCCAATCCAACAATTGCTGTTGGTACTGATTCCAGAATTTCAGGTTCGGATTTAAAAAGTGCATTTATTAGTGGGTTATGCGAAGCCGGAGCAACCGTTTATGACTGCGGATTGGCATCAACTCCAGCCATGTTTATGACAACTGTATCCGACAAAAAGTCGATAACAGCCGGAGTAATGATTACAGCCAGTCACTTGCCATTCAACCGCAATGGATTCAAGTTTTTCACCAACAAAGGGGGGCTTGATAAAAAAGACATTTCAGAGATTTTGAAAATTGCTGAAGAAAACGAATACACTTATTCTGGAAATAAATTTCTGGTCGAATCTTGGAATTTTATTAATGAATATGCATCATTTTTAGTGGATTATATTCGGGAAAAAGCCAATATCCAATCAAATTTCGAGAAACCACTTCAAGGGTTGAAAATAATAGTTGATGCTGGAAATGGTGCAGGTGGTTTCTTCGCTTCCAAAGTGCTAAGTCAGCTCGGAGCAGATACCACTGGAAGTCAGTTTTTAGATCCGGATGGCAACTTTCCGAATCACGTTCCAAATCCTGAAGATAAAGATGCTATGCAATCAATATGTGATGCCGTAGTGAGAGAAAAAGCGGATCTTGGAGTCATTTTTGATAC
>CAIYOZ010000321.1 GCA_903927945.1 uncultured Bacteroidales bacterium
AAATAATTTATCTGACAACAATACGTGATTGACTTGATTTCGATTCGATTATACAGCTAGTAGAATTAGTTTTTTATACTTGAATAATTATAAATGAGCGTATTGTTCAACTTCAAATTGTTGTTGCTAATTCCTTATATCTTCACCAGTTTCGGTGCTTTGGTTTCGGTGTAAGTGATAATTTTTGCAATACATACTACTTTATTCAGGGTAATTACTGATATATTTTCATCATTGGTTATGCTGTATTAAATAATCTGTCGTAATCGAGATCTATAATTGTTAGTAGAGCAGAGTTCTTAATTATTAGTTACCGATTCTTCAAACCTTTGTTAATTTCCGTTCCACCATACCGCTGGCAGTAATAATTTTAGCGATATATATTCCATTTCGCAATGTTTTTACCGGAATGGATTCATCGCCTATTATTTGAACTTTTAGTTGCACAAAGCAATGGAGATCACTGATAATTATCGTAGCTGCTCCTTCTATGCCGCTAACCTGGAAAAAATCACTGGTAGGATTCGGATATAACTTGATTTTCGAATGATTTAATGTGGGAAGTGAAAATGCGTTCATTTCTTTACGATCAGGAATGGATGAGTTATTTGATAGGTGTAAGGAAATAATTAAACATTCATTGAAAAACAAACAATCAATCTCTTATTTCTCCCGTGCAAAATTAACCCTCTTAAATTTCATTCCCTGTCCAAAGTGTAAACATTATCTGCCAAAAGGTAAAACAAACAGTCCAAAAGGTAAATAAATACGACAAAAGGTAAAATGTTTGTAGCAAATAAATTTTAAGTACCGTAATATTAATTTATCTTTGTAAAAATTATTTACATTACGTTACACGGTATAAGTCAACTAATCAATCGATGATTCAGACTATCATAAAAAGAATAATATCAAATCTATATTTACCAGCCAGATTACGAATATTAATTGTTTTCAGCATTTTTGCATGGGGCATACAGGCACAATCAAAATCGTTATCGGGAACCGTAATCGATCAAAAAGGAGATGTCCTGGTGGGTGTAACCGTAGGAGCTGTAGGAGCAACTACCGGAACAATATCCGATGCAGCAGGTAAATGGTTACTTACGGTTCCTTCAGAGTCAAGCGAAATAAAATTTTCATATATCGGCTACACCGACAGAATTGTAAAAGTTAGTTCCGAAAGAATTATTCATGTAGTTCTCAACGAATCATCGATACTAATGGACGAATTGGTAGTTATTGGATATGGAACCATTAAGAAAACCGACTTGACCGGTGCTGTATCGTCCATTAAAGCAGAAGCAATCATGCGTAAACCGGTTGCAAATGTTGCACAGGCACTTCAAGGCCTGGCACCAGGTGTGATGGTCACCTCTAATTCAGGTTCGCCGGGTAGCTCCGTGAGCGTACGTATTCGTGGTATTGGAACTGTGAATGATCCAAGCCCGCTTTATGTGGTAGATGGAATGCCGGTAAACGATATCGGTTATTTAAGTTCTGCCGAGATTGGAAGCGTAGAGATACTCAAAGATGCTTCGGCAACTGCAATTTATGGATCACGTGGCGCTAATGGCGTGGTAATGGTCACTACCAAACAAGGAGTTGCCGGAAAAGATGTTATTACGCTTAACTCCTATTATGGCACTTCACGTATGAATACCGACCTGCATCTACTTACCGGGCAGCAATGGTATGATATTCAATCAGCCATCAACGCTACACGCCTTACCCCTATCAATTTAGCAAATGCGGACCCCTCCATTTCAACAAACTGGCTGAAAGAAATAAGTCAGGTCGGAACAATTCAAAGTCATAACGTAAGCTTTTCAGGAGGGGTTAAAGATTTTACGTACAACCTGAGTCTAGGCTATCTGGATCAAAAAGGGACTATAAAAAAGACCGATTTCAATCGTATCAATGCTCGTATCAATTTAGAGCGTAAAATGAATAAAATAATAACCGTTGGAACTAACACTTCAGTTTCAACCTCTTCACGCGATAAAATACTTGAAGGCAATTACACTTTTGGTAGTATCAATAACGCACTATTAGTAGAACCGGTAATTCCTGTTTATAATTCCGATGGCAGTTATGGATATTCGAAATACAGCAATAATTATAATCCCCTTGCTGTCATAGATTACACTTCCAGTAACGAAAAAAACCTTTCTATTATCGGTAGCATGTACGGAATTGTCGAATTTATGAAAGGTTTTAATTTTAAAACCACCTTAGGTATCAATTTCAACCGCTACGATTCTTACGACTTCAAACCCACCTATTATGTAAGTAACGCCCAAAGTAATTCCGCAAGTGTAGTAACCCGGGGATATTCGCTCACCAACAATCTTATTTCGGAAAATACGTTGAATTTCAATCATGTATTTAACACCAAACATGTTGTGGGTGCAACTTTAGGCTTTACCGCCGAGCAAACGCGTTATGAAAACCTGATTGGTAGCAAGGCAAATACACCAAACAATAATGCAGACATGCAATATTTGGATGCAGCTACCAATAGCACATCAGCCACCGCCAATGGCACTGCTTCCGAGTCGGCATTAATATCCTATATCGGTCGTATAAATTACAGTTATGACAATAGATACCTGGCTACGGCAACCATTCGCCGGGATGGATCATCTCGTTTTGGCAAGTCCAATCAATACGGTAATTTTCCTTCAGCTGCCTTAGCATGGAAAGTAAACAACGAATCATTCTTCAAAGACTGGAACCAGGATATCATTAATACAGCTAAGGTTAGAGTCGGTTGGGGGATTGTAGGAAACCAAAACATAGCTAATTATGCTTTTCAAAGTTTATTGACATCATCATCGCAATATGCTTATCTTTTTGGCATTCCAGAAAAACTCTATCAGGGTGTAGCGGCAGTTGCTCTGGGCAATGCCAATATTAAATGGGAATCGACGGAATCGACTAATATCGGTATAGATATAACATGTCTGAATAATAAATTAATCCTGTCGGCCGATTATTATACCAGAACTACTAACGACATGTTGATCGTAGAGCCCATCCCTTATTTCCTGGGTTTTGAAACAGGTCCCACAACCAATGTAGGATCTGCCAACAACAAAGGCATTGAAGGACAACTGGAATGGAAAGACAAGATTGGCAAGGATTTTAATTATAGCATTGCTGCAAACATTTCGACCATTAAAAATGAGGTATTAAGCTTAGGTACCGGAAGTGCTATTGCCGGTTATGCTATTCGTAACGGAAATACAACCTATACGAAAGTTGGTACTCCGATTGGTGCGTTTTGGGGATACAAAACCAATGGATTGGTACAAACACAGGAACAATTACTTGATGTCAGAAAGCGCCAACCCAATGCGGGTTTGGGAGATGTAGTTTTTGT
>CAIYOZ010000322.1 GCA_903927945.1 uncultured Bacteroidales bacterium
TGTAGGCCGCCAGTACAAACTTAATACGTTCCTCTTTGCTCTGGATCTGATGGAATGATAAATTCAAACTCTTAATGTACTGAACTCCTGCTTCGATATTTGACTCAGGATCCAGGATCGTACTTTTATTCAATCCGAAGTTTAAGGCCGTACGTGGCATTAATTGCATGAGACCCAACGCTCCCGACCAGGATTCATTCGTAGGGTCAAATTGAGATTCATGGAATGCCAGTGAAGCCAGTAATCGCCAGTCCCAATCAATGTTTGGCGCGTACTTCTGAAATAGACGATCGTATGGTGAGATTGACCCCTTGGGTATTTTTACACTCCGAAGGGCAAAATAGGGACTCTTATCCCAGTATTTATTGAAAAGAACGGATTGGATTTGTAAAGTCCCCGGTAGTTTTTCCCATTTTTCAATTGCCCTTTTTAAATTACGGCTTTTCTTACGGATTAACCAACCATTCTGTTGATCAAATCCTACCGACATGTGGCAATCAAGGGTGCTGCTATATGATTTGTGTAATAAGGCTACATTGTGAAAGGCCAGGGTATATTCTATTTTATGTTCGGCTACCATATCGATCAAATCATCATTTGAAATAGAATCATCAGCAATCTTGATATTAATGGTTCCTCCGATTTCTTCATTCAATGCCAATAAACGATCATGAAAAATGCTGTTTTCTTTCACATATACTGTTTTACCGGCTAATTCAGTTACTTCCGACAGTGCATTCGTTCCTGTGTTTTGAACTAACACCTGATATGATTCTGTTTGAGGAAGCTCAAAATTGAAATTCCTTTTTAATTCCTTTGTCCTAGTCACATCATAAGCCACTATATCGACCTTGTTTTCAAGGAGCCATTGCGCCATTTCATTTTCGGAAGTGGCAATGCTTATCTCCAGGTTTAAATGCAAATAGCTCGCCAGATTTTTAACCATTTCGTAGTCGAATCCCATTAATTCATCCCGAAAAAGGAAGTAGGACGTAGAACCATACATAGTTGCCACCCGAAGTGTATCTGTTTTTGTAATCTCTCTTAAATCATTTGAAGCAGCATACGAAAATCCTTCCGTATTCTTTTGATTGCACGAAACAATCAAAAACACAGATATTGTTAAAAGGATTGTATGACTGATTTTCATCATTTATTCAATAAATTCGATATTTGTGCTCTCTATCAAATTCAGATTGTTCAGTTTTAAAAAAACTTGTGCTGTTGCCAGAACATCTTTCTGGCAATAAATGCTTATCCGGTGAATATCTTTTTCCTGATAATATACGTGTGACACCTGACTACCATCAATATCATCTTTCGGTGTTGGAATACCGAATACTGCTGTCAGTAATTTCAACGCTGTATAATTTTTATAATCTCCGAATTTCCATAATTCCAGGGTGTCAATAAAATTCAATTCCCAGGGTTTTTTCCCTGACAGCTGAAATATGGAAGGTAATTTTAGTCCATTAATCAAGAGACGTCGACAAATGTAAGGAATATCAAATTCTTTGATATTATGCCCGCAGAGTGTATGTTCCTTAGTGGAGCAAAATTTGATAATCAGTTGTAGAAAATCCGACAGAAGTTGTTTCTCATCATAACCCGAAAAAGATTTCGTACGAAAATTCATTTCATTCCCTTGAAAATGAATAAATCCTACCGAGATACACACTATTTTTCCAAACTCGGCATAAATACCGGCACTGGTATTAAATGCTTCGGCTGCTGTAGTCTGATCAGAATATTTCTCAGGCATTCGTTTTTGAATCACTGCATACTTATCTGCCCATAAATGTGCTAATTCCTTTGGTAACTCTGAAAAATCAGATGTCTGAGGCACTGTTTCTATATCCAGAAACATGATTTTTTGTAGTTCGCTATGCTGCATTTTTTCAATTATCAGTTAACAGGATGTTAATCATTAATCACTTCTTCTCAGATTATTTTCAATATATTTTGTCAGGATATCAATGGCAATGTGGTTATTTCCTCCCTGGGGAATGATCAGATCTGCAAAACGTTTTGAAGGTTCAATAAACTGTAAATGCATTGGTTTTACAGTCTGTTCATACCGTTCCATTACCTTATTTACCGATCGGCCACGCTCAATAATATCACGGTTTATAACACGCATCAGCCGGTCATCGGCGTCGGCATCTACAAATACCTTCAAGTCCATTATTTTGCGTAATTCGGGATTTGAAAGCACCAGAATCCCTTCCACAATGATGACATGACATGGACTAATGGGAATAGTTTCAATGGCGCGCGTACAGGTTAAATACGAGTATATTGGCTGATCCACCGATTTCCCCTTTTTTAACTCCTTCAAATGTTTTACAAGCAATTCAAATTCAATAGAATCAGGATGATCGAAATTGATTTCCAGTCTTTCTTCCAAAGGCAGATGGCCACTGTCACGATAATATGAATCCTGTGGTAAAATCACAACTTCACCAAGTGGTAAACGCTCTAATAGTTTACGTACAACTGTAGTTTTTCCTGACCCTGTTCCGCCCGCAATTCCAATAATTAGCATAAAGTTGTTTTTGTAGTTTTAAGACTACTAAAGTAAGAATTTATTCTTTTTTATTCGTCTTTGTGGACTTAAATTTTTATTCAACGATATGTTGCTAAATGTATTTGCCTGATATTTACTATTATATGCTTGTTGTTTCGGTTGGTAATGATATTCGTAATCCTCATAAAATGAATAAATGTCATGTTTTTGACTCGAAAATGAAGGTTCACCATGCTAATTTATTGTACCTTTGTATACCTATAATTCAAATTTTAAAGTACAATGATACGATCTTCCTCCTTTTTTCGGCTTCGTTTATTTAGTTTGTTATTCTTTTGTAGTTCCTTTTTTTATACGTCAGCCACTAGTTATAATATTATCCCTTATCCAAAACAATTAATTCCTGAATTGGGTTCATTTTCCTTCAATAAACGAACTATTGTAGTCTGTTCGTCCAAGCAACCGGAGGTACTTAAACTGGCACGGCTTTTTACAAATCAATTCAATCAGGTTACTGCATTGAATCTGTCGATTCATGAATTGACAGCCTCAGATACACTCAATAGCGTCATCTTTCAACTTTCAACGTCAATTGATAGTCCCGAAGGATACCGGTTGATCATTTCACCAAAGAATATCCATATAGAAGCAGGCACTCCAAATGGCTTCTTTTATGGCATACAATCTCTATATCAGTTATTGCCATCCGAAATATATGGTAAAAAGCATGTAGTTGATCAAAAATGGACTGTTCCTGCAGTTCTGATAAATGATGCACCCCGTTTTAGTTATCGCGGAATGCATTTAGATGTTTGTAGGCACTTTTTCCCGGTGGTATTCATTAAAAAATACCTGGATGCTATGGCCATGCATAAACTTAATACTTTTCATTGGCATCTGACCGATGACCAGGGGTGGCGTATTGAGATTAAAAAATACCCACTCTTAACTACTGTTGGATCACGGCGTGATGAGACCCTGACGGGCTGTTATAATGAATTCTATCCACAACGATATGATGGGAAACCCTATGGTGGTTTTTATACTCAGGAAGAGGCACGGGAAATCGTAGCTTATGCTGCCGCACGGTTTATAACGGTTATTCCCGAAATTGAATTACCTGGTCATGCTACTGCTGCCATTGCTTCCTATCCTTATCTCTCATGTACTCCCGATTCGACAGTGAAAGTCGCTACTAAATGGGGCATTTTCAAAGATATTTATTCTCCAGGGGATTCTACTTTTAAGTTTCTGGAAGATGTATTGACCGAGGTTATGGATATCTTCCCTTCAAAATATATTCATATCGGTGGGGATGAATGTTTGAAGGGCCGCTGGAAAACAAGTTCCGAATCTCAGGCTCTTATTAAAACATTGAATCTGAAAGATGAAAATGGGTTGCAGAGTTATTTTGTGGAACGGGTTGAAAAGTTTGTCAATTCAAAAGGACGGCAAATCATTGGCTGGGATGAAATACTGGATGGTGGTCTGGCACCCAATGCTACTGTCATGTCCTGGCGTGGTAATTCAGGCGGAATTTTAGCTGCTAAATCGGGACATGACGTCATTATGACTCCCGGTGACTATTGTTATTTTGATCGTTATCAAGCTGATCCTGCAAATGAACCAACGACTATCGGAGGTTACTTGCCTTTACATCAGGTCTACCAGTTTGAACCAATTCCTTCTGAATTAAATACCTCTGAAGCCGCTCATATACTGGGCGCTCAGGCCAATGTATGGACTGAATATATGGCTGATTCCCGAAGAGTGGAATACATGGCATTTCCCCGTGTCTCTGCATTATCCGAAGTTGATTGGACAAGCCGTGAAAGCATGAATTGGGAGAGCTTCTGTCAACGCATGCCTATTGAATTTAAACGGTATGCACAATTGGACATTCATCCATGCAGGGCGTTTTTTGACGTTCAATTTCAAACTAAAGTAACTCTTCCCTCAATGTTGACTGTCACTCTTATTTGTGACGATCCTGAAGCTAAGATTCATTACAACCTCAACGGTACTAAGCCAACTGCGAATGACCCGTTATATACCGCTCCCATTACCCTAAACCAACCTGGTACGATTACTGCTGCAACTTTCTTCGAGGGAAAAATGCTCGGAAAGTCACTTTCTAAATCATTTATGGTGAGTAAACTCACAGGATTGACTTATACCCAAAACCTGAATAACACCATGTATGATGGTCGAAATATGAATGCATTAACCGATGGCATTCTGGGAAATACGAAAGTCTATTACCAATGGGTAGGCATTGGAGGGTCGTTGGATGGTGAGATAGTAGTTGATATGCTGCGACCTCAAAATATATCCCGCTTTTCAGTCGGACTGTTGAATACTTTAGCCCTAGGGGTAGTATATCCTTCAGCTATCAACCTTTATGGTTCATTGAATGGTATTAACTATCAACTCCTTGGTGAAAGACAGATACAGGCATCTTCATCGCCTATTTGGGAAATGATCCGTCCAGAATTGACTTTCCCCATAACCGAAGTACGTTACCTAAAACTACAACTTAAAAGTGTCGGACGGGTTCCTTTTGAAAATACTAAAGGCTCAAACGACAGCATGATCTTTCTGGATGAAATAGGGGCATGGTAAATTTCTATTTTCAACTGCTGTCAAAATCCTTCGGACTGTTGACAGAGTTGTAATTCTCAACTCCGACAACGTATGCAGTCCTTGTCAGCAGTTGAATAGCCTAAAATACAAAAACACCGAACGACTTCTGTCGTTCGGTGTTTTCTCTTAAAGTGTTCACACTTTCTGAAGTTAATCACTAATCGTTAATCACTGATTTACATCATTCCGCCCATTCCACCGCCCATAGGCATTTGTGGAGCCGGGCTATCTTCCTTCTTTTCGGTGATTACACATTCAGTAGTCAGGAACATCCCTGCAATAGAAGCTGCATTTTCCAGGGCTACACGACATACTTTTGCAGGATCAACAACACCTGCTGCAAAGAAGTTTTCATATTTCTCGCTGTAAGCATTGTACCCGAAGTCATCTTTACCTTCACGTACTTTCTGTACAATCACTGCACCTTCTTTGCCTGCATTAGCCACAATCTGGCGAAGCGGTTCTTCAATGGCGCGTTTGATGATTTCGATTCCGGTTTGTTCGTCATCGGTTCTTCCTTTCAGTGAATCCAACTCTGCAATGGCACGGATATAAGCTACACCTCCACCTGGTACAATTCCTTCTTCAATGGCAGCACGGGTGGCACTCAATGCATCATCCACACGGTCCTTCTTTTCTTTCATTTCCACTTCCGATGCAGCACCAACGTATAATACAGCAACACCACCCGACAACTTAGCCAGACGTTCCTGCAATTTTTCACGGTCGTAATCTGAAGTAGTAGTGGCGATCTGTGCCTTGATTTGAGCAACACGGGAAGCAATTCCTTCTTTCGTTCCTGCACCATTTACCAATACGGTGTTGTCTTTGTTGACAGTCACTTTTTCAGCTGTACCTAACATCTCAAGGGTTGCTTGTTCCAATTTGATTCCTTTTTCATCGGAGATAACTACACCGCCTGTCAGGATAGCGATATCTTCCAGCATTTCTTTACGACGGTCGCCAAATCCCGGTGCTTTTACCGCACATATTTTCAACGAAGCACGCAGGCGGTTAACTACCAAAGTTGTCAACGCTTCACTATCCACATCTTCCGCAATGATTAATAACGGACGACCCGATTGAACAGCTGGTTCCAGTACCGGAAGCAATTCTTTCAGATTAGAAATCTTCTTGTCGTAGATCAGGATATATGGTTTTTCCATCTCTACTTCCATCTTTTCAGTATTAGTCACGAAATACGCCGAGATATAACCACGGTCGAACTGCATACCTTCCACTACTTCAATACTGGTATCAGTGCCTTTAGCTTCTTCAATGGTGATCACACCATCTTTCGAAACCTTACGCATTGCATCTGCAATCAGTTTCCCGATTGTTTCATCGTTGTTCGCTGAAATTGAAGCAACTTGTTCGATTTTATCGTAATTGTCACCTACAGCTTTAGCCTGGGCAGCAATGCTCTTTACTACTACAGCTACCGCTTTGTCGATACCACGTTTCAAATCCATTGGATTTGCACCGGCAGCAACGTTTTTCATTCCTACACTAACAATCGATTGTGCCAATACAGTAGCGGTTGTGGTACCATCACCTGCATCATCACTTGTTTTCGAAGCCACTTCTTTTACCAGTTGCGCTCCAAGGTTTTGGAATGGGTCTTCCAATTCAATTTCTTTAGCTACAGTTACGCCATCTTTCGTGATGTGAGGTGCTCCGAATTTTTTTTCGATAATCACATTACGCCCCTTTGGGCCAAGCGTTACTTTTACGGCATTTGCCAACTCATCAACCCCTTTTTTCAGCTGGTCGCGAGCATCAATATTGAAAAGAATTTCTTTAGACATAATATTTTATTATTAGCCCCCTAACCCCCAAAGGGGGAATAAAGAGCAGGTTGTTTATATAACTTAATTGTTTTTTAAGTCCCCCTTGGGGGATTTAGGGGGCTTTAAATGATAGCCAAAATATCCGATTGCTTCATAATCAGGTATTTTTCACCTTCCCATTCCAGTTCGGTCCCTGCATATTTCCCGAACAATACATTATTGCCAACGGCAACCACCATTTCTTCATCTTTTGTCCCTTTACCCACGGCAAGTACTTCACCTTTCAGGGGTTTTTCTTTTGCTGAATCTGGAATAATAATTCCACTGATTGTTTTTTCTTCTGCCGCGGTTGGCTTTACCAACACACGATCGGCTAATGGTTTAATATTCATATTTTTTATTTTAAAAATGATTAATTAATTCGATGATTGATGGACAAAATATATAAACACGGTAATGCTAAAAAAAGGTGCAACCTTTCTTTACAGATTTTATGCCAAGTCCATTTCATGTCAGTTATGACATAGATTTATCTGTTTTTTACTATTTTAATCCTCTCCGCTGACAACTTGTCATTTTGTGCGGGAGGCTTCACAGAGTAAAAGAAGTTTATATAGATCGTATAAGCGTAGGGAAGGGGAAGGTTCGCTCAGTTTATATTGCAGGTAAGGTTTGCACACCACAAACAGGGTGGCTAACAAGCGTGTAAGCCCTGTCTTATAAACCCGGGTAAAAGTACTCAGTAGCCTCGACTCATCCACCAGAAAAGGGTATCGACCCGTTTTGTATAGCAGGAACAAGTTCATGGCTCCTTCTTCTGTTTTGCGAAGAAAGGTGGTATTATCATCAAGGCCCTTGTGGATGAGTGGATTCTCGAGTTGAATGAACTGACATCCCAATTCGTGCAACTGATGTCCGAAAAGCGTGTCTTCATGGCCATACCCGCGAATGCTTTCGTCAAACCCAACCTGCAGGAAGAGTGCTTTTGAAATCAGGAAATTAAAGGTGGCAAAATTATGATAGGTACCTTGTGCATTTCTTTGGGTGGCTGTACGGGCTTCACGTTGCCTGCCATATGCCAGCCGCAGGCTGTAACGCAAGTCATTTTCTTTCGGGTCGTAGGCTGTGCCTCCGATGACTACACATTCCTCCTTGCATAAAGGCAAATATCTACTGATATAATCAGTTGAACATACCTCTGCATCGCAATCCATAAAGAGTAAATAATCCTGATTGGCTTCTTCTGCCAGTTTATTCCGTACCGCAGAACGTCCTATATTTTCTTTCAATACAATATGCCTGCAAAACTCCAACTCGTCCACTACTTTGTTTTCGTCTGTATGTAGAGTAGAACCATCTTCCATGACGATAATCTCAAAGTCAATGGATGTTCCGCTTGCCTGATGGTATAAGTCTGCAACCAGCCGTGTGATATTGTGATTGAATGTGGGTATTAATATGGAAAGCATACTCGTTATTTCTGATTTTTCATTAAATCTATAATTTTACCTTCAACCCTATAAGGACCAGACAGGTCTTTATCAATAATCTTTGCAACCTCTATTAATGTGAAATTCACCTCTAATTTCACATTTTTCATATTTAGAGTCTGGTTTTATTTCAATTTCAATTTTACTGGATCTTGCCTTGGATCAAAGAATCTCAAAATCTCAACTGAATTTTTATTGTCCTTATAAAAAATTGTATTGTGTTTTGTTACGACACACTTCCTTATTTTCTTTTTCTTATTTACTAATGGGAATTGCGTTGGGTTCTTAGAAATCTGTACAATCAAATTTCTTATGCATGTAGGTGTTTTTTTCTCAATTTACCCATAACTTCTTCGTGGGGGACTCCTTTCCCATCATTTAATTCTTGGAGTGCATCCTCAATGCAATCTTGTTCTTCTTTGGACACACCAATCCATTCGTCAATGTCATGTTTGCTCTTGAGATAATTTTGCATGATGCCGTAAAATTCATTCAACTGAGTTGTATCAAGGGCATCAACCTGACGAAATATCATAAGTTTTATTTCTTCGGTGCTCATAATATATTGTATTTGTTTTTTTAGTTGATTATGCTCATTACAAAAATAATAATATTTAGTATGAATAAAACAAATTATCAGATAATTTGATCAACTATAAGCTATCAGTTGTGGTTAATTGTTTTGTATCAGTCCATTCGGAAATGTCTTGTTTTGAAACCCCGTAACCGATGTCCCAAATTGTCCCTTTAATATTGCAATAACGGCAGAATGGCATGGGCTTACTCACAAAATTTAATACCTCATCAATGTTTTTGACATTGTCAAGAGTCATATAATCATCAGGCGAGACAATTAAATTTTTATTAAATCGGCTATTGAAATATTTAATATAGGGAATAACTGAACAAGTATATATTTTCCCATTGTCAAGCGAAATACAACGATTGGCACGTGAGCAACGCAGGAAGCTATCCTCAGGATCTTGTTTTCCCTCCATATCAAGAGGTATGCATTGCATTGTTTTTTCTACAGATTCTGTATTCCCATAATATGCAAATGAAACTCCTTGCGCTTTGACATATAGTTCAGTGCTCTTGTAATCGAAGTTAACAGGGTATTTAGTAACAGTGATATGAATGTTGTTTCTTTTACAATTTTCCCAAAACTCATCAGTTTGCTTGCGAAGTAAAATCCCATTGCTGACAATACTAATCTTATTTTCAGGGAAATACTTACGTGCTATTGTCATAAAGCCAAGAACATTGGGATGAAGCAAGGGTTCTCCTCCTAATAGCTGGATCTCCTGAATATTTTTATTCGTGAGTTCGCTCATCTTTTTACAATCTTTTTCAAAAACATCTATATCTGTAAATACTGCTGGCGCAAGAGGCGAAAAATTATCACATCCCCGACAATTTAAATTACAGTGGTCAGTAAGATGCAGATGCAGTATGGGAATTATACCTTTATGTCGCATATTTTTTTTTGTAATTTTTCTCCAATAGGGAAGTAATTCACGACGTAAGAGTATGACCTTATAGGGAACAAGTTTTTTTAATGGATTCATGTTCTAATGTTTTATGATAGCATTTAAAAATAGATTTTCAAGTATTTCAGCTCCTTTTCTTCGCGAATAATTCATTCTGACAGATTCATCCAGAGTCCCTATGGTGGTACCGATACTTTTCCACTCTGTAAATTTGTCAAGCAGAAAAGTTTCTACCTCGCTATTGTCCGAGCTTACAAGTCCACAATTTGTTTGTTTAATAATTTCTGATAAATTATCATGATTGTTAGGCATACAAAGAACCGGGCGATTTACTCCAACTGCTTCAAAAAATTTGGTGGTCATGATTCCAAAATACTTTTTTCTTGTTGCGAAATTACATAATACGACAAGTATAGAGCTTTTGTTCATTTCTGTCAATAATTCATTGGTCTTAATAAATTCATGGTATTCATTTAAATTATCCAAACTATATTCTTTGGCTATCTTTTGTACAATACTTTTAGAACTTTCATCTAAAAACCATCTGACTCTGGTATTCTCACCTGTAATGATTCCTTTTTTATTTAAATTCTGAAGAGCATTGAAAAGAAGTTGTGGATTTTGCATATGCTCATTATAAACCCGCCCGAAATAGGATATGGTAAATTGTTCTGTTTCGATTTTTTCAGGGATAAATTTAGTTTCATCAAATCCATTATATATTAAATGGGTATTTGGATTGTATTTTGATAAGGTTTGTACATGCCAGGGGGATACAGTTGTTACTCCATTCGCAATTTTTAATATTTCATTTCTTCTATTGATTTGTATTCTTTTGTAGGTATTTGTAATGAAATTTCCAATATATTTAGGAGGTTTATTGGCAATATAGTAATTGTCATCAGGTGATTGCTCGGCAATATCACGCAAATCAACAAACAGCGGGATGTTTTTATTCTTTGCAACTTTCGCAGCAGTCGTTAATGGGAACGTAAAACTAGAACTACAAAACACTAAATCATATTGTTTCCCTTCAAAAAAAGACTTGGATTTTCTGTAAAAATAACGTCCTTTATAATCATAAAACAGATTCACTATAAATTTAAATAACCATTCAATTTTTGCTGTAACACCTTTTTTCCTCTTATAATAATTTATTACAAATGCCGTGACATTGTCTGGCACCTGATTCTGATTATCAGAGCTTTCAAAAATTAAATCGACATCCCAGCCTTTATCTGTAAAGTAGGTCATAAAATAACGTACTCTAGGCAAGTATGCTGGTGGTAGGAATGCTTCTCCAAATATAAGTATTCGCATGTTCGATTATATGATTGTCCTTAAAAGATATTTTTTTATTTCGTCTTCAGATACTTGATAATATCCTGATACAGTTTTCGGTGGTACGACTGCGGTGTGTCTTCCACCGAGGTATTATGCCAAAGCAGCACCAGTTCGCCGTTCCAGCTTTCCACCATGTCAATCAATCGGATACAATATTCGTATGCTTCGTGGGCATTCAAAAACATATAGCTTTTGTCGCTCAGGCTGACATCCATTACAGTCAAGGGATGCAACGTGAGGGATGTCACTTTCCCAGTAACAGGGTTTATCCATTTTACGGGTCTGCAGGTCCCTAGCCTGAACCCGGATACATCGGCGTAACCCATGGTGAAGTCATCCGTAATGCCCATATCGATAAGCACCTGCATGTCTTCCGGTTCGCGGGAGTCTAAGTAATGATGGCGGTTAAAGGTGATGGTTTTCTTAGATACCCGTTCCAGATGTTTTTTTTCGTCGGCAATCAATGACGGGTTTATCCCTGCCTGGTAGCTTGAGTGTAAGCCAAAGACGATATTTTTCTTTTTGCAGAGCTTTATCAGAGCCTGGAAATCCTGTATGTGATGCGTCACGAATGGTTTATCTTCCTTTTTCTTCCCGCCACCGACCTTAATAAAGGCAATAGGCTTGCAACGTTCGGGTCCAATTGCCGTCCTGACGGAATTGTCCAGCTTGAACAACCACGGTAACGTGTACCACGGGTCGAATTTTAATCCACCAAAATAACTCCTGATGGCTTTATTTCCTTCTTTTGGTCGTCTCATCCCTCTCAGTACACCTCCCATAAAGCCCCTGAAATTACGGAAATGCGATAACTTATCCACATCATGGGTCAGGTAAACCGTTTGAATCTGTTTTGGAGGTTCTGTCACTTCACAGCCCACTTCCCGGAGTTGAATCCGAAGCAACTTGCTGTATTCATCTACCAACGGGGAATCAATAAATCCAGCCCTGTAAGGCAATGAGGCAGTTCCGGGAAACCTTCCATGGACATCCCTTTCTTTTCGCCGGACCATTTCCTCATAACGGCTGATCAGGAAATAGGTACTGGCTATCAGGTCGGCATGCAATATGCGGGTGTTGTCCACCTGCTCCGTTGTGGGGTTACCAAACAGAATCGGTGCTTCTTCCCAGATTTGAAGGGGTACCTGAGGCAATGAATTTAGGGCTCCGTAGGTGCCTTCCTCAAAAAATGCAGAGGGAAGTATTACCAGTTTGTACCGGTAAAACTCATTCGGGTCGGAGGTATAGCCTACTTGTGCCAGGAGGTCGGTCGTCGCTTCTTCTCCCAGTAAAAAACGGAAAATATATTGAATTGTATCGGTCATGTGAAAACTAAAATACAGAAAAAGTTGCTTACAGATTCTTTTTACGTTCGTGGGTAAAGGTCAACACTATTGCCAGGACTAGTCCAAGCAGGACATCCTTCCTGGAGAAAAGTCCAAAATACTCATATTCAGTCGGAGTATGATTGATGACGTGGCGCAATATAAGGACTATGACTGCATAAATGACGAAAATACTCAGTCCGTACAATAATGTCTTTAATACAGGATGCATGGCGTGTTTTTAAGATGGTTTGTTGTTTCAGATTGTTATGAAATCGGGATTCTTCAATTTTTTCCCATTTTCAGACTCTTAAAATGACCTTCTAACTGTGTGTCATGATTCAATTTTCAACTGAACCGATTGATAACTATCATTTTTTAAACTTATGCCAAAAGTAATCAAATTATTCAAAATTAGTGTTTCCAATTTGAATTAATATACACGAATAGATTTAAGTTATTGAAAAACAACTCATTCCTTTACCTCCCCCGTATTTATTCCGGGATACCTATTGTACAATAGGTGCCTGAACATTGAATACGAAACACGGAACACCGAACACGGAACACTGAACTCTTAAAACCTCTTTTCAACACACCTTCAATATCTTTCCACAACCTGCCCGTTTCACAGGGTTTATCTGTCCGGCAAATCCGACTTGTCCAAATTCAATACCGATTCCCAATAACACCGTTGTCCGGTCGGTTATTCGTTCGAGGACTTCTCCTGTAAATTGTATGGTCATTATTTGTTCCTCAATCATATCATTTGCCGAAAGCCAATCACTGAGGGTTGACTTGCTGAATCCGTTATACTCCATCAACTCAGGAACGTATTTGCTGAACCTTCCCTCGGGATCATACATCAAATCTGAAACAATGCCCAGGCTGACAATCAAACGGAAGTAAGGCAACTTTTGTATGTTGAGCAAATCCATCTCCGTATTGATGCGCGGAATGTTCACCGTCGCTGTCATGGTTTCCCGGTTGACATCAAACGTCTCAGTAATGCGTAGTACGCTGTTAAATGGGAAATTACGGTTTAGGCTGAAATTTTCCAGCACTTGCCGGTAAGGCGACAACATCAGTACCCGTTCCCCCACAGGATGCTCAGTATCCAGTTTTATCAGATTTTTGCCCATGCCGTTCCACACCGGTGATACATTGTAATCGGCCAGAGGGTAAGTCTGTCCTAATGCCAGACGGACTCCTTTTGAGAACTTCACACACGCCGACCATTCTGTCTGGTGTTTCCTCACTTCCTCATACTCTTTTCCTACTTTCATCCGCCGTGCCGAAGGTCCGCCCTTGGTGCGCATGATGATTTTCTCACTCCCCGGGTTCTTGTAGAAGGACATGCCCTTAATACTTCCGGTCATTTGAATTGCTCCTTTAATGATTGACATGGTTAATTAGTGATTGGTTAATTGGTGATTAGTTAATTGGTTGACTGGTTGATTACTTAATTGGTCGATTGCTTAATTCGTAAATTGTTTGATCGGTTGATTGATTAGTTAACCCGTTGATTGTATCATCGCTATAAACTGTTCACTATAAACTAATTACTAGTAACTACCCACTAGCACTTCATCCCCTTAGCATCAACCTATCATCAATACAATACAAAAATAAGTATAAATTAACTCATACGCAAGTATCACAGAGATATTACAGTACTATATAATACTGTGACATCACTGTGATACTACTGTGATATCACTGTGACATCACTGTGACATCTCACTTGATGATGCATTCATGATAGGTCTAAGCATAGTTGATGAGGTGGGGATAATTGGTAGAAATTTCATTCTGATTTCCTTTTGTTTTAAAAAAAACAGAAATAACAGTTTACTGAGCTTAAATTTGGTGTTCAGCTTACGACCCGAACGATGAATAAGCAGATAAAACTACTGGTCGATCGGGGCGGTAAAGTGGATAATTCAGTTCATTCCCTGAGAAGCAATGGGATCGAATCCATACATTTAAATAATTATTTTAATTGTTGATAATTATCTTAACAAGACCATGCAAAGATTAAAATATAATTTGTAGTTTTGTGGTAGTTAAGAGTATACTCTCTTTTTCGTGCTGCAATTTATGATCGGTTACCCTAAATATGTTGATTAATACTTAAAAATTTAAAGAATATGACTAAAAAGTTTACATTTTTTCTGCTGGTTATACTGTTTATCTTAAATTCAGGATTGGATGCCAGGTCATCTCATTCTTATGCCCGAAGTATGGGAAATAAAAGCAATTCGCATCATAATTTGTCAGCGAAAAAGAGCTCACACAAAAGTAGCAATACACATCAAGCTTTATCCGCCCGAAAGAGTTCGCACAAAAGTGGCAAGATACATCACAGTTTGCTGACAAAAAATGGGTTGCACAAAAATGACAAGTCACATCAAAGTGTTCGAAGCAATACCCACAAAGACGGCATATCACATCATGGTTTCATCACAGGAAGCAGTTCTCACAGAAACGATAATTTTCAACACAGTTCAACTGCCGGAAGTAAACCTCAGGTAAGCAGTTCTTCCCATCCAAGCTCATCATCAGGAAGCAATACATACAGCAATGGCTGGACGACTCACCGAAGCCCGAATCACCGCACAAAAGTAAACCGCTAATTTAAAGGATTGGTAGTTGCTAATTTCAAAGACTTTTATCGACCCTGTCTCACCAATGAGACGGGGTCGTAGCGTTTCAGTTGACAGCAGAAAGGTCGAAAAAAGTTTCCCGATATACCTGATTTATCAATACATACTAAATTAAGATTGTACTATTTTGCGCATTCAAACGTTTTTATCAAGCAGTTCGACCTGCAAAATGAAGGTTCCAATCGTTATAACCAAAAAGCCGCATTCGAAAAATAGAGAGTGGGAACTTCAAATCAGCTTTTTTGTTTATAGTTGTCATACAGCTGCCTATTTATGAAACAATTTCGACGGAATATACTATTAGGAATCATTCTGCTGCCTGTTTTCGGGTTTACACAAAGCAATCTGAAAATAGACAACCAAAGAGTGGTGTATGGCGAAAAGACATACTACAAAGCGTCCTGGGGGTTTTTTACCATTGGAAGTGCCAGCACACGTATAGATATGAATCTTCATCATGTAGGAAGTTCCGTGTGCTTTAAAATTGACGTGGCGGGACAAACTAACGGGCTGGCAAGACTATTCTATCTGCACGACAGTTGGACATCGTATATAGATACTGCTACCATTACAACCCACGAATCATCCCGTAGTATCCGTGAAGGGCCGTATGAAATGGATGAAAGGATTCATTTTGACCATCGCCACAAGAAAGCAGAGGTCATGGTGTATGATAAGAAATCGAAGACGTACGTCCTGAAGAAAATTTATGATACCCCGGAGAATATACGTGATGTGATTGCCGGCTTTATGGTTTTCCGTCTGGTGGATATGTCGAAATACAGGAAGGGGGATGTTTTTACGATCAATGGTTTTTATGAAGACGAGGGGTATCATATCCAGGTGGTTTTTCTGGGGGAAGAACTCCTGAAAACTGAATACGGTAAGATTCTATGCTACCGGGTGAATCCATTGGTTCCGAAAAATCATGTGTTTTCAGGAAAGGATGCTATCAGTGTATGGTTGGCGGCAGATAAGTCTTCCTCCATTATCCGCATTAAAGCAAAGATGTTTGTAGGCAATATCGTAATCGATTTGAAGAAATAGACCTGATTATTGGGGACATTGAAGATACCTATGACCTTTTGAGCTGTAAAGTTGGTTTTGTAATGCCTATTTCATTGAAAAATCATGCGGTTGAAACA
>CAIYOZ010000323.1 GCA_903927945.1 uncultured Bacteroidales bacterium
CCCCTCCGAACCCCTCCGCTGCGCTCGTCCCCTTGAAAAGGGGACAACTACTAACCAAGAAGTTTTTCACATTTAATAAGCGTTTGCTTATCAGTTATATTTCTAACAATTTGTTAAGAGAGCAAATCCACGCATTTGGATGATCTTCCCTTTTCAAGGGAAGTACCCGCAGGGGGTAGGGTTTCTTACATATAATCATCTTATGCAATAATGCAAAACTTATAAAATGATAATCAGGCCCTGTCAATCCATTTTCAATCTGCAAATAATACAACCCGTAAAAGTTGTGGACTGAATAAACAAACCTACTGAACTATCACCTTCATCACTTTGGTATTATACCCATCTTTAAATGTCAATAGATATATACCTTTTGATATACTGAAATAAGTAGTTTCATTTACATTTAATTCTATTTGTTTAGCTAATTTTCCAACTATATCATAGACCATCAACGATGTTTTGATTTTGATATTATCTACTCTTAAGTTGCCATTTGCTACATTAATTGTTGGTGAAGAGCCCTCTTTTAATTCAACATTTGAAGTAGCATCATAAACATCTGTTTTAAATTTATCAGCATACCGCTCTCCCATCATCAATACGCTTGGCTCATCCCAATGTATTCCATCCGATAAAAGGATTGTACCTGTAGCCATGATGTAATCAGAATTTGGTATATAAGACTGAACTGCCTGAATCACATTCAAATTAAATGCATCAAATTCTGGTCGTCCATCGGATAATTCGCCACAAACGAAAAACAGATTTGGTATTCCTAAATCTTTACGGAAATTGGTTACCATGGCATTAAATTCGGATTTGTAAGTAACGAAGTTGTCGGCTACTGCAGCACTATTATCGGCTGAACCCTGATGCCACATAATTCCTTTGACATCACCATATTTCATGGCTTCTTTTATGCGTAAAAGCGAATTATCGTAGTTTGGTTTGCCGGGTTGATACCAACTTACAATGGATGAACCACCCTGAGCATTTACCATAATACCTATCGGACGATTTATCAGTGGTTGAAGTTTTTTTACAAACGAATAAGCCGGACTCAGTGCATCCAACGTTGCATCTTTTGTGATATTTGCATACCGGTTCAATGGATTGGTAGCAGGTTCCATATACAATCCGGGAGTTAGCAAATATACGTTAGGAATAGGCGCGGTACCTTCATTGGCATAAGGCGCACGACCAGCCATTTGCGACTGACCCATAGCCAATATAATGTCTAATTTTGGCAATACATTTACTAAAATGCTGTATTGCTTCGTTACCTGACCATTAGCTGAAGTACAGGTAATGGTTATTGTTTTTTCGCTATCTGTATCGGTTAAATTGGTTGGCATTACAACATTGTAAGTTGCATTCGGATCGCTTGTTTGAGCCACAACAGTTGAAGTTATATCCCAGGAATAGGGCACAGAAATGGTGTAACTTGTTACTGCAGTAGAGAATTTATCAACCGGCTTACCTCCAATATTTACAGCCGAAATATCACAATTGGTTGGTGGTGGATTCAATTGAAAAACAACACTATAGGTCAACGTTCCTGTAGCATTACTAACAATAACCTTTGACGTACGCAATGATTCAATTCCTGACAACGAAGTAGCCGGAGTAATAGATACAGTCGAACCTCCATCAGCAGCTGAGGCAGTTACAGTCGGAATTATGGTTGCATCCCATGGCAAGCTGACAAAATACTTGTACTTCGATGAATTAAAGCCCGTCAACAGGTTTCCATCAACATTGATGGATTGTAGTTTCAACAGAGAAATATCTTCCTCTACATATTGTAGCATGGGGAAATTTCCACTTGGATTTTCTTTTGAATGCCAGTTTGCAATAGCAGCAGCTCCACCGGCTGTTTTCACAACCGATGCATCACGCAAACGAAAACCAATAAACTGAGCACCTTTGTTAATTGAATCTTTTACGATTGAAGTCACATCAAATTCGTAGTATTGAGCTGAAGTAGTCACAGGACCAGCTGCGGTAGTAAAAACAGTTGTAATATCCGCTCCTGCCTTTGTAGCTTTATTATTAAAAGTCAGATCATCTTCCACCCATGTAGTTTTGGATAATGGGTATAGATTAAATGTATGGGCCTCAGGAAGAGCATCGGCATACACACGAAGTTTGACAGAATTTAAGTAGGTGGACAAGGTAGAAATATCAAACCTTAAAAATGTTTCACGGCGATA
>CAIYOZ010000324.1 GCA_903927945.1 uncultured Bacteroidales bacterium
AGGCAAGAGGTAAGAAGTAAGAAAGAAGAATAAAGAGGTGAACATCAAGAACCAAGAATATAAATAAATATTAAATTAACAATTGCAATACATGAAACGATTTAAATTAATGAACAACATCTTCGGATGGGTAGCTTTTGCTATTGCCGCAGCGACGTACTTGCTCACCATGGAGCCAACTGCCAGTTTCTGGGATTGTCCCGAGTTCATTTCTTCCGCCTTTAAATTCGATGTGGGTCATCCACCCGGAGCACCGTTCGATATGTTGGTAGGTCACTTTTTTTCATTGTTTGCAAAAGATGCCGGTCATGTAGCCTATATGGTGAATATGGTGTCGGCCTTGTGTAGTGCTTTTGCCATCCTGTTCCTGTTCTGGACCATTACGCATTTGGCCCGCAAGATCGTGATCAAAAAGGACGAAGATTACACCTGGGCAAATACTATTGGTATCCTCGGAGCCGGTATGGTAGGTGCCCTGGCCTATACTTTTTCGGATACATTCTGGTTTTCGGCAGTGGAAGCGGAAGTATACGGCTTCTCTGCACTCTTTACGGCGCTCGTATTCTGGCTGATCCTGAAATGGGAACGCGTGGCCGATCGTCCGGGTTCGGATCGTTGGCTGATCTTTATTGCCTATATGATGGGATTGTCCGTAGGGGTTCACTTGTTAAACCTGCTGGCCATTCCAACACTTGTACTGGTGTATTATTTCAAGAAAAACACCCCGACTACCAAGGGTCTGATATTCGTATTGACAGGTGGTGTAGTCCTTTTAGCAACAGTATTATATGGTTTGATTCCCGGCTTCCTGGAAGTCTCGGGTTGGATTGAACTATTCTTCGTAAACACCTTAGGATTCGGTTATAACTCAGGGTTATTGTTCTATGTGGCATTAACCATGGGTCTGTTATCATGGGGTATTTATGAATCGTACACCAATAAGAGTTACCTGCGTATCGCCATCTCCTGTATATTAGCCATTTGTGCCGAAGGACTTCCGTTTTTCAGTGGAAGTGTTATCATGGGCATCGTGATCATAGCTGCCATCTGCGCCTATTTTTACTACCAGCGTGCCAATATCAAAGCCCGCTGGGTGAACACCCTGCTGATCATGATTTCGTTGTTTCTGATCGGCTTTTCGTCTTATTCGGTGATCGTGATCCGCTCTATGTCAAATCCTACTATGGATCAGAATAACCCGGACAATGTATTTGCACTGAAGTACTACCTGAACCGTGAACAATACGGTGCCACCCCATTGCTTTACGGAGCAGTATATAACGCCCCTGTGAAGCTGAAAGTGGAAGGAAACATGTGTATCCCCGAACAAACCCAGGGAGATGCAACTTACACTCCGGTGACTAAAAATTCCCCTTCGGATAAAGATAAATACATCATTACCGGGTATAAGACCGACTACGTGATGGACGAACGTTTCAACATGTTCTTCCCACGTATGTACAGTACTACTCCCTCGCATATTGAGGCCTATAAACAATGGGGGAGAATCACCGGAGAAACCGTGAACTACGATTATTGCGGCCAGCAGAAGAGCGACATTAAGCCTACGTTTATCGAGAACATGCGCTTCTTCTTTGACTATCAGATTAACTTCATGTATTTGCGCTATTTCATGTGGAACTTTAGCGGCCGGCAGAATGATATTCAGGGATACGGTGAGATAGACCGGGGTAACTGGATTACCGGTATCGGATTTATCGATAATTTACTGGTGGGCGATCAGAAAAATTTACCATCGGAATTGAAAGAGAACAAGGGTCATAACACCTACTTCATGTTGCCGTTGATATTAGGGATCTTTGGTATGTTATTCATGATCTATGGTGGCAAGCATGGCGTACAAGGCTTTTGGCTGGTGACCCTGTTGTTTATATTTACAGGACTTGCTATTGTGGTATACCTGAATCAATCACCTTACCAGCCCAGGGAGCGGGACTACGCGTATGCGGGCTCATTCTATGCCTTCTGTATCTGGATCGGATTTGGGGTGCTGGGAATCGTGAAGGCTATAGACAAATATATGCCTAAAATTCCCCGGACAGCAGCTGTGGCAATCGTTACCCTGCTTTGCCTTGGAGTACCAGCCTTGATGGGCCAACAGAACTGGGATGACCACGATCGTAGCAACCGCTATACTTGTCGTGATTTCGGACAGAACTACCTTAAATCGATCAAACCAAATGCCATTATATTTACCAACGGTGATAATGATACTTTCCCTCTTTGGTATAATCAGGAAGTGGAAGGCGTAGGGACAGATGCCCGGGTATGTAACCTGAGTTACCTGCAGACCGACTGGTATATCGGACAAATGCAACGTGGTGCGTATCAATCAGCGCCACTGCCAATATCGTGGCAACCGAAGGATTATGTGTCGGGTAAAAACGAGGTGTTGTGGGTGGAAGATTTAATTCAGAAACCGATTGAAGTCAAGGCTGCCATGGATTTTATCCTGAGCAACGATAGCTCGACGAAGATGAAAGGCGAATCGTATATCCCATCGAAACAGTTATACCTGCCTATCGATGCACAACAAGTCATTGCTTCGGGTACACTGCCTATGTCGAGAGCTTCGGAGATTATTCCTCAGATTAACTTTGATTTGAAGAAACGACTTACCAAGAGCGAATTGATGATTATCGAACTGTTGAAAGAAAACAAATGGAAACGACCTATTTATTTTGCCGTGACCGTGGGTGATGATTATTACCTGGGATTAAACGATCACTTTGAACTGACAGGGCTGGCTTACCAGATCATGCCAATCGGGGTGAAGGGTGCCGGTGCCGGAGTGAATGTGGACGAAATGTATAACAACATGATGAACAAATTCAAATACGGTAACATTTCAGATCCGAAGGTTTACCTGGATGAAAATATCATGCGTATGTGTAATACCCACCGCATGATGTTCTCCCAATTGGTAGGAGCATTGATGTCGAAGGGTGATACCGTGAGGGCTAAGAAGGCACTTGATTATTGTAACAAAATGATCCCGGGTACAACGGTTCGTCATGACTACATATCTACCCAACTGGCAGATGCCTACTATAAATTGCATCAACCTGCCAAAGGAAATGCCATTATGGATGCCGTAGCGAAAGATTGCGTAGAAAACCTGAACTGGTATTTAAGCCTGGATACGGAACAAAAGAACAGCGTTTCGAATCGTATCGGACATAACATGGCCGTGTTGAACCAGGTATTGCGCATTTGTGATGGAGCGAAACAAAAAGTGATCATGGATAAGTATTTGCCAATCTACATGGGTTATACCAAAAGGGTTCAAATGTAAAAATGATCACATAGTACCACATAGTCACATAGTACCACATAGTTATTATTCCTTTTGAAAAGGGACACTCTGTCTTAAAGATTTAAGGAAAGGACTATATAGACTACTTGATGTGGTAATATGCAATTTATAATAGACATTATCATAAATGAAAGTTCAGTTTCCGGATATATTACGTCCATTTTTGGGAAAACTTTTATGGCGCAAGAATTCATCATCGAAAGTGATTTATATCACTTTCGATGATGGGCCGGTGCCTGAAGTGACACCTTTGGTGCTCGATTTGCTGGATGAATATCAGATAAAGGCTACCTTTTTTTGTGTGGGGGAAAATGTGACGAAACATCCCGAGCTTTATGATGAAGTCCTCCGACGGGGTCATAAGACGGGAAACCATACTTTCAATCACTTAAAGGGGGTCAAGGTTTCCACCGGGGACTACGTGGAAAATGTGCAGAAGGCGGCAAAAACGATTGACAGCAACTTGTTTCGTCCACCTTACGGGCGGATCAACTTCCGGCAGAAAAGAGCACTACGCAATAAATATCAGATCGTGATGTGGGATTTACTCACCCGGGACTACAACAAGAACTTATCTCCGGAGACTATTATGCAGTCTATAAGACGTTTTACCCGGAATGGGTCGTTGGTGGTATTTCATGACTCGATAAAGGCAGAACGGAATATGCTGGCAGTGCTGCCTTTAGCTATTGAATACTGGAATTCGAAAGGGTATCGGTTTGAAGTGCTGTAAGATAGTTTATAGTTTATAGTTTATAGTTTATAGTAAAGAGGTAAGGAGTAAGAGGTAAGAGGCAAGGAATGAGAAATGAGGGATGAGAAATGAGTAATGAGTAAAAAGGAATGTTAAGAGTGATATTTTAGTATTTATTGGTTTGTCATAATATAATGTTTAGGAACTACACATCCCCTTTAGAGGTTTGGGTAGAAGGTGGTAATTAACATCCCCTTTAGGGGCTTGGGGTTATTCATTGTTCATAAATCATACATCATGAAAGAATCCATTTTACACTATGTCTGGCAAAATAAGCTTTTTACGGCACATGACCTGCAAACTACGGATGGGGAGAGACTGGAAATCATTGATGTGGGAAGAAACAATACCGATGCGGGTCCTGATTTCTTCAATGCGAAAGTCAGGATCGGCAAGACACTCTGGGCGGGTAATGTAGAGATACATAACAACACCAGCGATTGGTATAAGCATAACCACCATCTGGATAAAAGTTATGACAGTATCATATTACATGTGGTTTTGCATGCAGATGGCGTTGTATGCCGCGCTGATGGGCACCGGATACCGCAGCACGAACTTAAGTACCCGGAGCATATTGACGACAATTATACGCAGTTGTTCAGTCAGCAAAAATGGATTCCATGTTCCAATAAAATTGGGTTAGTTCCATCTATCTTTATTCAAACGTGGAAAAATGCATTGCTTACCGAACGGTTGGAGCAAAAGATGGATTCCATCGAGAAGTTGCTGAGTGAGAATAATAATCATTGGGAGGAAGCTTTTTACATTACCTTAGCGCGGAACTTTGGCTTCGGGACTAATAGCCAGGCTTTCGAAAGCATGGCGAAATCACTCCCGATAAGTGTCTTGGGCAAGCATAAGGATAACATTCTCCAACTGGAAGCGTTGATGTTTGGGCAAGCGGGATTGTTGAACCCGGAGAAACAGGATGATTATTCCATTGGATTAAAAAAAGAATACGATTTTCTTAAAGTTAAATACGGGCTAAGTCCTATTGATGGCTCCCTGTGGAAACTGTTAAGGTTACGACCCGATAATTTCCCGTATATACGGATAGCTCAATTTGCAGCATTGATTCATGGCTCTACGAAATTGTTTTCTAAAATACTGGAAGACTCGAAGATTGAATCGTTGTGTAAATTGTTTGAAAATAAAACCTCAGAGTATTGGAATTCCAGTTATCTGTTCGGGAATAAAAGTACAACACATATAAAGACGTTAGGAAGTCAATCCATAAACGGCATTCTAATAAATACTATAGTACCGTTCCTGTTTTGCTATGCGCATCATAAAAACAATGATGAATTAAAAAGCAGGGCTATCCAATTGCTGGAAGAAATACCACCTGAACATAATTCCATTGTCCACGGTTGGGAAGAACTTGGATTGAAAATGGAAAATGCGTATGATTCACAGGCTTTCCTGCAACTTAAAAAACAGTATTGTGATGAGAAGAAATGCCTGCGATGCCGGATCGGACATAAAGTGTTGACGTTAATTTGAAGAGTTCCATGTTTAAAGAGTTCCGTGTTCGTGTTCCGTGTTCCGTGTTCCGTGTTGAAGAGTTTGAAGAGTTTGAAGAGTTTGAAGAGTTTGAGGAGTTTGAGGAGTTTGAGGAGTTTCGTGTTTGAAGAGTTTATAGAGTAAGTTATGAAAAAGAGAATAAACATACTACACATTCTGATTGTATTTGCCGTTATGTTGCTGGTCCATGCCTGCGCCAATAAAGCCCAGGGACCTACCGGCGGACCTAAGGACAAGACACCACCCAGTGTAGTGAAATCATTCCCCGTTAATGGAGCTTTAAACTTCCGGAAGAAACAAGTGGATATCGATTTTAATAAAATAGTGACGATTGAAAAACCAGCTGACAATGTGATTATTTCACCTCCACAGCAGAAACCACCGGATGTAAAATCATTGGGGAAGCGGGTAGAAGTTATTTTTAATGAACCATTAAAAGACAGTACAACCTATTCCATCAACTTTGGAAATGCTATAGCCGATGTCAATGAAAAGAATGTGATCAAGAATTACCTTTTTTCATTTTCAACCAGTACAGAGATTGATACCTTGAAAATAGCGGGCACAGTGATCAATGCTGAAGATTTAAATCCGTTATCCGGGATAATCGTAGGGATTTACAAGGATACTGCAGATTCAGTATTCATGAAAAAACCTTTTTTACGTATCGGCAGATCGGACGAGAATGGCCGTTTTTCAATTGATAACGTCAAGAAAGGGAAATACAAAGTATTTGCTCTGGGCGATGCCAATAAAGATTACAGGTTTCAGCCGGGAGAAGGACTGGCCCTTCATGATACATTGGTAGTTCCTACCTTCAGAAGGGAACAAATGCAGGATACACTGTGGCAGGATTCTGTAACAGTGGATAGTATCCGTCACTTCATGGGTACCCATTTCCTGCCTGATAACCTGACCATGCGTTATTTCAAGGAAAATAAGAAAAGGCAGTATTTCGTCAAAAACGAACGAAAGGAACCTTATGTCTTCAGCCTGTACTTTAATACTACTCAGGCAAAATTGCCTGAACTCAGGCCGTTGAATTTCAACTGGGACGGCAAGTACCTGTTACAGAAAAACCCAGGGTTAGACAGCCTGACTTATTGGCTGACAGATTCGGTGGTCTGGAAAACAGATACACTTAAAATGGCCATGACTTATTTAAAGACTGACTCGCTCTTTCAACTGAAACCCCAGACGGATACTATCAATGTGACTATGCATAAGGGGAAAATCAATGTACGGGCTAAAGCGAAAAAATTGACAACTGCCAAGGTGCCTCCTTTGAAGTTTATGAATAATATGTCGTCCACTTTCGAAATTTATAATCCGATCATGCTCAATTTTGAAGTACCTTTGTTGGATTTGGATGTTTCGAAGATCAGATTGTATCAAAAGGTGGATACCACCTTTAAACAGATACCGTTCAAATGGCGACAGGTCGATTCCACAAAAATGGTATATGCCATAAACTATAAATGGAAACCGGAAACAAGTTACCAGCTTCAGATTGATTCTGCTACTTTTACGAGTATCTATAAAAGGGTAAGCACTAAATTGAAATCGGATTTTAAAATCCGGTCATTGGATGAATACTCCAGCGTAAAACTATTTGTGACACCCTTTGATCCAACTATAATGCTACAGGTTTTGGATACAAAGGATGAAGTACTGGCCACTAAACCGGCTTCAGTGAAAGGAACAATCTTTGAGTATCTGAAACCGGGAGATTATTACCTGCGTATGTTTGTTGACAGGAATGGTAACGGGAAATGGGATACGGGGAATTTTGCCAAAAGATTACAGCCTGAAGAAGTATATTACTATCCGAAGAAACTGACTTTGATGGCGAACTGGGAATTCGAAGAGACCTGGGATTATACAAAAGTGCCCCTGCTAGAGCAGAAATCACCTGAGCTGATTAAAATTTCAGTAAAGAAAAATCAAACAACTAATTGATCCCGGTCAATTAAAATGAAAAAGAGCAAATAAAGGTGCAATCTCCTGAATTTGCTCTTTTTGTTATCCCTTAATCGGAGTATCGGGTTATTCTCATTAAATAATTTCCAATATGTAACCTTTATTAAAGAGTAGAGTTGATAATTTATAACTTTTATCATTTATAAAATTGATTTTCCTTTTTTTTGTTACATTCGCACACTTATAAACTGTATTTTTGTTGAAGTTTGTAACGAGTACAGTTTAGAATGACTCAACTGATTGAAAATTGCGATATTAAAAATCAACTGGATCAAAAAAAATACTTATTCTAATCAGCACAAATTTCAGAAGATTCCGAAATATATTCTGGTCTTGAGAAGATAAAAGCAATTAATCTGATAAATTAACCGTTTATACTAAGTCGGTTTTGTTTACAAAAAACCGGGTGATATTCATTTTATACTCTAGAAATGAAAACATTCAAAATGGGTGGTATCCATCCAAAAGAACATAAATTATCAGCTGGAATCCGGATACAGAATGCCGATCTGCCGATTCAGGCCATCATACCGCTTATTCATTATCTGGGTGCATCCAGTACAGCAGTCATTGCCAAAGGCGATCACGTGAAAGTCGGTCAATTAATCGGAAAAGCAAATGGGTATGTGTCTGCGAATGTGCATTCATCCGTTTCAGGAATAGTGAATCGAATTGAGGGAGCATTGGATGCCTCCGGAAATGAAGTGTTATCAGTTTATATCGATGTGAAAGAGGATGAGTGGCTGGAAACAATTGATAAGAGTACAGATATCAAACGGGAATGTATACTATCACCATCTGAAATAATTAAAAGAATCTCTGAGTCAGGGATTGTTGGACTTGGGGGAGCTACTTTCCCTACCCATGTAAAACTAAGTCCACCACCCGATAAAAAGGCAGAGGTGCTCATTATAAATGCTGTAGAATGTGAGCCTTATTTAACTTGCGATCATCAATTAATGCTCGAAAAGGGAGAAGAAATATTCGTTGGCATCACCATTTTGATGAAAGGCGTGGGTGTGAACCGGGCAGTCATAGGCATTGAGAATAACAAGAAAGATGCCATTGCTCTATTTCAGAAACTGGCAAAGACATTTGAAGGCATTACCGTAGTTCCTTTGAAAGTTCAGTATCCCCAGGGAGGGGAGAAACAGTTGATCGACGCTGTCCTTGGGCGTCAGGTGCCCAGCGGAGCATTACCTATTGAAGTAGGAGCCATTGTTCAAAATGTTGCCACTACTTTTGCCATCTATGAAGCAGTACAGAAGAACAAACCTCTATTCGAAAGAATTATCACCATCACCGGGAAATCAATGAGCCGGCATGGTAATTATCGTGCCAGGCTTGGTACTCCGTTGACGAATATTGTAGAACAAGCAGGAGGAGTACCACCGGATACCGGTAAGATTGTGGCCGGTGGTCCTATGATGGGACGAGCGATCAGTAGCTTGGAAGTGGCGGTGGCAAAAGGAACTTCAGGGGTGTTGTTTATTCAGACACTTGAATCGTCGAGAAAGAAAATGCAGAATTGCATGCGATGCACACAATGCATGGTAGTATGTCCCATGGGCTTGGAACCATTTTTACTAATGAGTCAAACAGAACGGAGCATGTGGGCGGAAACAGAGGAAAACAGGATCATGGATTGTATTGAATGTGGATGTTGCTCTTTTGCATGCCCTTCGAACAGGCCACTCCTGGATCATATACGATTTGGAAAAATGACCGTGGGGAAGATTGTCAGGAATAGACACGGGAAGAAGGAATAATCCGTGTTCCGCGTTCCGCGTTTGAAGAGTTGAAGAGTTTGAAGAGTTGAAGAGGGATTCGCGATTTCCATATCGCGTATATTAAGGTGAATAAAGAAGAACGCGATATGGAAATCGCGTGTCCCGAAATAGAAAAGTATTGGCTGTGTTAGGCCTCATTTAGAACATATTGTTGTAATTGTTAAATGTAACTTCAAATAGTTTCTTTGATAACCTAAATGGCTCATGAAAAACGAAATACGGAACACGAAAAATTATTCCTCATTTACTAATAAATTTTTTATCGGGACTCGCGATTTCCATATCGCGTATATTAAAGTAAATATAAAAGAACGCGATATGGAAATCGCGTGTCCCGAAATAGAAAAGTATTGGCTGTATTAGGCCTCAATTAGAACAGATTGTTCTAATTATAAAATGTATATTCAAATGGTTTCTTTGATAGCCTAAATGGCTCATGAAAAACGAAATACGGAAAACGAAATGCGGAACACGAATAAAGCACTAAATACGGAACACGAAAAACAGAATACAGAACACGAAACACGGAACACGGAACACGGAACACGGAACACGGAACACAGAACGTAGAACTCTCAAACTCTTTAACCAATGCCTAAGTTAGATCTATCAACCTCACCTCATGTACACAGTGGAGATACCGTTTCGAGTAAGATGACGGGGGTGTTGATTGCTCTTATACCGGCTTATATTGCTGCCTTGTATTTCTTTGGGCTGGGGGCTTTGATCATTAGTATCACTGCGATTGGATCGTGTGTTTTATTTGAATATTTGATTCAACGTTTCTTGTTAAAAGGATCATTGTCCATATTGGATGGATCGGCAGCATTGACGGGCATATTGCTTGCTTTTAATTTGCCTTCAAACTTGCCGGTATGGATCGTGATCGTGGGATCGTTTGTGGCCATAGGAGTCGCTAAAATGAGTTTCGGGGGACTGGGAAACAATCCATTTAACCCGGCACTGGTGGCTCGGGTATTCTTATTGATCTCTTTTCCGGCACAGATGACTTCATGGCCTAAACCAATGCCCTGGAACCCTGCTTATCTGGACGCAGTAACAGCAGCTACTCCACTGGCTATATTAAAAGGACAATTCAGCGAAGTCCCCGATACGCTGAATTTATTTCTGGGGAATATGGGTGGATCACTGGGTGAAGTCTCGGCACTCGCTTTATTATTGGGATTGGCCTATCTGCTGATACGAAAAATTATCACCTGGCACATTCCAATTAGTATCCTGTTGACTGTTTTTGTCTTTACAGGAATCTTACATATAGCCAACCCGGACGCATTTATAGGCACACCTGTGTTTCATTTATTAACCGGAGGCCTCATGCTGGGAGCGATCTTTATGGCCACTGATTATGTTACTTCACCAATGACAAAACCAGGGATGTTGATCTTTGGGATAGGCATCGGAATCATAACAGTTGTCATCCGGGTGTTTGGTTCATATCCAGAAGGAATGTCATTTGCTATTTTAATACTGAATGGATTTACTCCATTAATTAATAAGTATATTAAACCAAAAAGATTTGGAAAGGTAAAAAGAAAATGAAAAAAGTAAAATCAAGTATATTAAATATAGTTTTGGTGCTTGCAGGAATCAGTGCATTTGCGGGTGTAACATTAGCTTCGGTTTACACATTGACAAAGGATACAATTAAAGATTCCCAAACGAGTAAAATAGAAGAAGCTGTTCGAGCGGTATTACCACCATACGATCATGTCAGTTTGAAACCCATTGAATTAAAAAATGGAGTTGAAACCACGAACGTTTATAAGGCTTACGATAAGAATAATGCTATGGTGGGTGCAGCCGTAGAATCAACCTCTAATAACGGCTATAGAGGGACTATTGATATCATTGTCGGTTTCAATACCAAAGGAGTTATTATGAATTACGCGGTTATTGAACAAAATGAGACTCCCGGCCTAGGGGCTCAAATGGAAAGTTGGTTTAAGACCAATATAGCTCATCAGGATATACAGGGTAAAAATGCAGGTACTTCGAATCTGAACGTCAGCAAAGATGGTGGTGAAATAGATGGTATCACCGGTGCAACAATCAGTTCGAGGGCTTTTTTGTTTGCCGTAAGAAATGCTTATTTTGCATTCACCAGCAATCTTGATGTACAGGATCAAGGGACTAAAGTTAAGGTCGATTCAACTCAACAGAAAAGTTCTCATCTATGAAGCAAAGCGGTGTAAAAGTGTTCTTGAATGGGATATTCAAGGAAAATCCTGTATTGGTATTGTTCCTAGGAATGTGTCCTACCCTGGCAACTACCTCGACAGCCCTGACTGGAATGAGTATGGGATTAGCTACCTTATTTGTTTTGTTCGCATCGAATGTGGTGATTTCTATACTGAAGAATCTTATTCCTGAAAGGATCACGATGACTGCCTATGTAATGATTATTTCCACATTTGTCACTGTGGCTGAAATGTTGATTCATGCCTATTATCCGGCAATGTACGTCAGTCTGGGAATTTTTCTTCCTTTGATTGTTGTAAATTGTCTTATTCTTGGACGAGTGCAAGTCTTTGCCTCAAAGAATTCGGTATTTTATTCAGCGTTGGACGGGTTAGGAATGGGACTTGGCTTTACGTTTGCATTGACGGTATTGGGTACTCTACGGGAATTACTTGGCACGGGGAAAGCTTTTGGCAATACTGTATTTCCGGAACATTACGGAGCCCTGATTTTTGTACTGGCACCGGGAGCCTTTATTACCTTGGGGTATTTGATAGCTGTTGTGAATTCAGCGAAACTCAGGAAAACGGAGGACATTGAAGACAATATCGACTAAACCAGACAAATTAACTCAATAACCCAATAACTCAATAACTCAATAACTCAATAACCAATCACCCAATCACCAATGACCTATATCCTAATTTTTATCAGTGCGGTATTTGTAAACAACATAGTGTTGTCTCAATTCCTGGGGGTATATCCAATTCTGGGTTTCTCTAAAAGAATTGATATGGTTCCTGGTATGACGGGTGCAGTAGCCTTTATTTTGACCATTTCAACCATCATTACCTATATCATTCAGAAGACTGTTCTTATTCCCTATCATGTGCAGTTCCTTCAAACCATTATCTATGTATTCACTATTGCTTCATTGGTAACGTTGACTGATCGGGTTTTAAAAAGGGTTTCATCGTCACTGTATCAGACTTTGGGCGTTTATCTTCCTTTGATTACCACGAATTGTGTCATATTAGGAGTCGCAATATTGGTTGCCCGGAAAGATCTCAACCTAATGGAAAGTGTTGTGTTTGCCATTTCCACCTCTGTTGGTTTTGGGTTGGCCCTTGTCATCTTTGCCGGCATACGCGACCAGCTAAGCCTGGTGAAGCTTCCCAAGAGTATGGAAGGCATTCCGGTGGCATTAATTACGGCAGGGCTCCTGGCAATGGCCTTTATGGGGTTTGCAGGGTTGGTGAAATGAAAGAGAATTAGATAATTTCACGTAGTAAAGTAGCAGAGAAATAAATTAATTCACGTTTTTGCTATAAAATTTTGGAAACAGATTTGTATTTTAAAAAATAACAGGTACATTTGCACTTCGAAACATAAAAAATATGTTTGTGAATGCGGCAGTAGCTCAGTTGGTAGAGCATCAGCTTCCCAAGCTGAGGGTCACGAGTTCGAG
>CAIYOZ010000325.1 GCA_903927945.1 uncultured Bacteroidales bacterium
CAAGTTTTGAAAAGTCTTTCCATTTATCTGGAAAACCAATTTTAACAGTAAATTTGTTTAGTTTTTCAAATGAATTTATATTGATTATTCAAAAATATGTTTTTTTTCAATTGAAAGAACATTTATTTTTATTATACATCATTTTATAATAATAATTGAATTAATCTTGACATGCTGTTAGAAATTTTTGTTAATTTGTGTATCAAATTGGAATTTCTATTAATCAATTTAAAGGGTAATTTATGAAAACTCTCAAACTTTTTTGTTTTTTCTCTCTTTTGTTCATGTCGAAATGGCTAAATGCACAGGATTTTTTGCCTTTTGTAAACAACAACTTTGCCGGTATCAATGCCGTGACATTACAACCTGCAGCTATTGCGGACAGCCGGTTTAAAGTGGACATCAACCTCATTGCAGTCAGTGCAAATTTCAACAACAACTGGGTTGGAATTGAAAGGTATTCCATTTTTAACCCCAAATCATTTGATACCGATAAGTTTAAGGATAATCCCGATCTGACATTTAAATGGGGTGGCAAAGATAAATCAGCTATCATCAATCTCCAGGTGATGGGGCCCAGCTTCATGGTTACGCTCACCCCGAGAGATGCTATCGGTTTCACATCACGATTGCGCTCAATTATAAATATTGATCATGTTTCTGAAGACATGGCAATGATTGCCTACGATGCATCCGATGCAAACCCTCTGTATCACAGGATGTTGAAGGGCTCAAATCTGAGCATACAGCAAAGTGCCTGGGCAGAATACGGATTAACCTATGCCAGGCTGCTCATTGATAAAAAGAAACATGCCCTTAAAGCCGGAATAACCATTAAACTGGTTCAGGGGTTAATGGCTTCCTATGTTTACGGAAAAGACATTAATTACCGTATTGATGACCATTATCCATTCACAACTCCTACCCCTCACAATGCCACTGCGATAACTGTTGAAAATTCCATGTTCCGATATGGTATGTCTGATAACCTGAATTTTTATGGCGGTGATAATAACTACAGACCCTCCTACACCTTTATTGCTAATCCGACCGTCGGATTCGATTTTGGCGTTGTTTATGAATTCCGTCCTAAATATGAAAAATACAAATACGACATGGATGGAAAAACCAATTTGTGGAGAAGAAACAAAGAAAAATATCTTCTGAAAGTCGGCATTTCTGTTCTCGATATTGGCAGATCAAGATATAAAAAGTCACTGAACAGCCAAGACTTCGTTGCCAACGTCAATCTATGGGATACCAAGCAATTAGAAATCAACAGTATCCAGGATATAAATGACACCCTGATGAACCGTTTCGGTGCTGCTTCAACCGATAATTATTTCAACATGAACCTGCCGACGGCAATAACTGCTCAGGTAGATCTGAGAATAGTCGAAGGTCTTTATATTAATTTCACTCCTTTTATAGCTCTCAATCAAAAATTCTCAGATGCAAACCGCGTCCATCTATTAAGCAACTACAGCCTGACACCAAGATATGATATTAATTGGTTTGGTATAGCAATCCCTTTGCAGATAAATCAGTATAACCAGTTCAATGTAGGTCTGGGCTTGCGTTTAGGCCCGCTATGGATAGGATCGAATGATATTTTCAGTTCATTGACATTTAACAACTATCGTTTTGGAGCTGATATTCAGTTTGCCTTAAAGATCCCAATCCCATACGGAAAGGTTAAAGACTTTGATCATGATGGTGTTTCTGATAAAATGGACAAATGTCCGAAGGTTCCCGGGCTATGGAAATTCAAGGGTTGCCCTGATACAGATAACGATGGTATTCCGGATTCTGAAGACGAATGTATCACAGAACCCGGCTCCGTAGAAATGCATGGTTGTCCTGACAGGGATGGAGACGGTATCATCGATAAGAAAGATTCCTGCCCAGATGAAAAGGGACTTCCCCAGTTCTTTGGTTGCCCAGACAGGGATGGTGACGGTATTCCTGACAAATATGACGAATGCCCTGATGATAAAGGCATAGCCAAATTCAAAG
>CAIYOZ010000326.1 GCA_903927945.1 uncultured Bacteroidales bacterium
CTACAATTCAGGCCCTGCTCACATCCTGGATGCTATGGCATTATGCCGGAAATACGGGAAGAATCCTCATATCTGGTATAATCAGGTTGAATACTTTTTACTCAAAAAAGACGACCCGGATTTCTATAATGATCCGGTAGTAAAATATGGTTATTTCAGGGGGAAAGAAACCGTTAGATATGTGCAGGCAATCCTCTCGACTTTTGAAAAATATCAAAAAAGAAAATGAAACAATATACAAAACAATAAAGAAGACTAAAAAACAAAACTATGCCAAACAGTGAAATTATTCTGATTAACATCTCCGGAGATGATAAACCCGGTGTTACCTCTGCCATTACTGAAATCTTAGGAAATTATCACGCCACGATTCTGGATATCGGTCAGGCAGATATTCACCATACCCTTTCGTTAGGTATACTTTTCAAGGTAACCAACGATTCGGAGTCAGGAAATATATTGAAAGAAGTTCTTTTTAAATGTTCCGAATTAAACGTAAATGTCCGGTTTACACCAGTTTCTATAGACCGATACGAAAATTGGGTCGACCGTCAAGGCAAAAGCAGGTATATTGTCACGATTCTTGGCAAAGTGATTACAGCCAAACAGTTGTCCATGGTTACAAAGACTATCTCAGAACAGAATCTGAACATTGATTCGATCATCCGGTTAACAGGGCGACCTTCCCTGGCAATAAATGATGAGAATTCGGTAAGATCGTGCATCGAATTGTCAGTACGAGGTACATTGTTGGATAAAAACACACTTTCATCCCAGTTTATGCAATACACCTCAGAGTTGGGAATTGATATTTCATTTCAAAAAGATGATATGTATCGCCGGAGTCGTCGACTCATTTGTTTTGATATGGACTCTACCTTGATCAAAACGGAAGTAATTGATGAATTGGCTGACCGGGCAGGAGTGGGCGAAAAGGTAAGGACAATCACTGAATCAGCCATGCGGGGCGAAATTGATTTTTCTGAAAGTTTCAAACAACGTGTTGCTTTATTAAAAGGCCTTGATGAAAGTGTTTTGGAAGATATAGCCCATCATTTACCGATTATGGAAGGAGCTGAAAGATTGATTTCCATACTAAAAAAGATTGGTTTCAAAATTGCTATTCTGTCAGGGGGATTTACTTATTATGGGAATTATCTGAAAAAAATCTTTGAAGTTGATTATGTGTATGCTAACGAACTGGAAATAGTTGATGGAAAACTTACCGGGAATTACCTGGGGGATATAGTCGATGGAAAACGGAAAGCTGAATTGCTGAAACTGATCGCACAGGTGGAAAAAATTGATCTGGAACAGGTGATTGCAGTGGGTGATGGAGCCAACGATTTACCTATGTTGAACATTGCAGGCTTAGGAATTGCATTTCATGCAAAACCGAAGGTAATAGCAAATGCCCAGCAGTCAATATCTACCATAGGGCTGGACGGTGTACTCTACTTCCTGGGATTTCGGGATATTCACATTGACGAATCAGAGATAAATCATATAAAAATGAAGGTTTTAAAATAGAAGTACATAAAAGCGATTACCAAATAAACTACTATTAAACTTTATCTTAAAACAAATGAAAAAAGCAATTGTTATTGGTGCTACCGGAATGGTCGGTACCCAGCTGATACAATTATTAATTCAAAACGATGAGTATTCTGAAATCATATCCTTGGTTCGCCGGTCAAGTAAAGTTTCAAACTCAAAACTTACTGAACATATTATAGATTTCGATTCTCCTGAAACATGGAGTAAGTATGTCAAAGGGGATGTTCTGTTCTCAACACTCGGAACCACCATGTCAGAGGCTAAAACTAAAGAAGCACAATATAAAGTTGATTTCACTTATCAGTATACAATCGCCAAAATAGCGGCTCAAAACGGGGTACCTCACCTTGTTTTGATCTCAGCAGCAGGTGCAAACCCAAAAGCCAAGCCTTTCTATATGAGAATGAAGGGTGAATTAGAGAAAGCAGTACAAGGCCTTCCTTTCGAAATAATCAGTATTTTCAGACCCGGACAGTTAACCGGAGACAGAATAAAGGATCGGCCTTTGGAAAAAATCGCTATTATTATCATGAACTTAATGAACAACTTAGGGATATTAAAACGTTATAAACCTGTGCATGCAAGGATTGTGGCGCAAGCCATGATAAGAGCGGAGAAAGAAAAAAAATCTTCATCTTATAGTTTGGATGAAGTTTTTAAACTTGCCGAATAATGTATTTGACTTAATTGAAGTTTGTTTTAACAAGCTATTTCAAACAGAGCGTTATTAAAGACAATTAATTGTTTCCATTAAATAGAATAATATCAAATGAAAAGTAAAATAATCATTATATTTTCCTTTTTACCAGTTATTCTTTTCTCTCAAGCTTTTGAAGCTGGTAAAATATCACCATTCACAGCTCATTTTTTGACTACCATTCATAGTCAAACAAGCGACTCAACAATTATCAACAAGCTGCAAAACCGTTTTCTTATAAAAAAAATCAATGCTCAACCCTATGTCAATGCCTTTATCCTGTTAAATGAGAATGCTGATTTAAATGATTTAAAGGCAAATGGTGCAAAGATTAATATCATAACACCTAATATCGTAACAGCACAGGTGCCCATTCAAAATATAGAACAAATTGCAATGTTACCCGGGGTAAAAAACTTACAAATAGGTACTCCGGTTCATCGAAGGCTCGATAAAGCCAGAATAGTCACCAACGTTGATCAGGTTCAAACAGGAACAGGTTTACCATCACCTTTTATGGGTAAAAATGTGCTGATTGGAATTATTGATAGTGGTTTAGAATATGGACATATCGATTTTTATGATTTAACAGGCACTTCATTGCGAATAAAGCATGTGTGGGATCAAAACATATCGGGAACACCACCCAGTGGTTTTTCCTATGGTACCGAATACACCTCACAATCGGCTATTTTGGCAGCTCAATTTGACAACAAAACCGAAACTCACGGAACACATGTCACAGGCATTGCCACGGGTGCCGATAAAACCAACAACAATATTTATTATGGCGTAGCTCCGGAGGCTGATATAGCCCTGGTAAGTTATAACGCAAACGATCAGACATCTGACAATGTGAGCATTACGGATGGTATTAAGTATTTATACGATTATGCCACCTCCTTAAACGAACCATGCGTAGTCAACATGAGTTTGGGATCACACATTGGACCGCATGACGGAACATCGGCTTTCGATCAATTGTGCGATGGGTTGCAAGGGAAAGGCCGGTTATTAGTAGGAGCAGTTGGGAATGAAGGCAAGGACAGCCTACATATATCCCATACTTTTACGGCTATCAATTCAACTTTAAAAACTTTTTTTACCTATTATAAGAATTCACAACTCCTTGGGTTAAGTGACATCTGGGGAGAAGCGAATAAAACATATTCAGTCAGGGTCGTTGTATTTAATAAAGCTTCCGGTTCTGAGGTCTATACAACGCCCGTTTTTAGTGCTTCTACATCCGGAAATCATACTTACACTCTTACAGCATCCAATGGCGCAGTGGGCACCATTCAGATATTTACAGAAAAAAATGTGTCGAATAACAAAGCCAATGCATTCATTTCCTCCGATATGACCACCATTAATACCGGGAATTATATTGGGGTGATCATCACTGCCCAAACAGGAACCGTAAATGCGTGGGCCGATGATTTTTATTCTTACTTTATTAACAATAATGTAAGTGGTTGGACAAATGGTGATTCGAATAATTCAATGGGCGAAATTGGAGGTACTGGAAAACAAATTATTTCAGTGGGCGCTTATGTTTCGAAAACCGTTTTTACAAATGTTTCGGGACAATCGTACAGATCATTTGAAACTCTCGACGACATTGCCAGTTTCTCCAGTACAGGCCCCACGATTGATGGAAGAATTAAGCCCGATATTACTGCCCCAGGTTCGTTACTTTTATCCGCTTATTCGAGTGCAATCATTACCGATTCAAATTATTCAAATTACATTGTTAAAAAAAGTGCTGTAAATGGGAGTAACTACTACTATGGACAATTGGAAGGGACTTCCATGGCTGCCCCAATGGTTACTGGTATATTAGCGGATTGGTTGGAAGCAAAAAATGATTTATCTCCGCAGGAAGTAAGGACTATTTTAAAAGATAATTCTATTTCCGATACCTTCACCGGAACCATTCCTTCAGTAGGGAGCAACATTTGGGGTTATGGAAAGATTGATGCCTTGAACGGTACCATTGCAACTCTCAAGATTGCTGAGCTTCAAAAAATTCAAACTTCAAATGCTAACTATTTAATTTATCCGAATCCTACCATAGGGTCCCTGACTCTATTATTTGTAACAAATGATTCAAATGTATTCTTCTCGGTTTATTCTTTAAATGGTCAAAAAGTATATACCCAACAAATTGGAAATGTTACTGCGTCTGAAGAACTTCAAATGAACCTGGCTCGTCTGGCTGCAGGAGCATACCTGGTAACTGTTTCAGGCAACCTGCACTACAAAACCTACCATCTCCTTAAACAGTAAACAGACCCAAAATTGTTACGTTAGAGACTCCTGTGATTCAAGGGAGCACTAACACACCTAACATTTTAAACTCTTCAAACCTAAAAGTAAATTTTTCAACTATCTTTGTTGTAAATTTACTCCACCCAATATTCATGAAGAATACCTTCTTAGTTTTCATACTTTTTATTTCCATCGTTTCTTACGCTCAAAATTACACCATTAGCGGTTATATTACAGATGATAAAAATGGCGAAACGTTAATTAATTCCTCGGTATACCATATTAACTCACATATTGGATCTGTAAGCAACGTATATGGTTTTTACTCGCTTACAGTTCCAAGAGGTCCTTCCTCAGTGATATGTTCTTATGTGGGATACGCCTCTCAACAGCTCATTTTCAAACTGACCAAAGATACTGTTATCAATATTCGGTTAAAAGAATCTACCGAATTGAGTGAAGTTTTCGTTATTGGAAATCATAAAGAACTTGGTGTTCAGGGTTCTCAGATGAGTGCGATAGAGATTCCCATCAGTCAGATAAAATCAGTTCCAAGTTTATTTGGTGAAACGGATGTCCTGAAAGCATTGCAATTGCTTCCCGGGGTAAAAGCCGGTACAGAAGGTTCTGCCGGATTTTATGTACGTGGTGGGGGACCTGACGAGAACCTATTATTATTGGATGGAGTTCCGGTTTATAATGTCAATCACATGTTTGGATTTTTCTCCATATTTAATGCTGATGCAATTAAAAATGTAACGCTTTACAAAGGCAGTTTTCCTGCCCGCTTCGGTGGCAGACTTTCTTCAGTAGTGGATATCCGAACGAATGATGGGAACAATAAAACCTATCATGGTGATATAACCGTAGGACTTATTGCCTCTAAAATAAATGTCGAAGGACCTGTTTTCAACGAGAATACCACCTTTAATTTTTCTGCCCGTCGAACTTATTTAGACATTTTAGCACAGCCTTTTGTTGCTTCATCTGCAAAAAAAAGCGGTGATTCACAGGCAAGGGTGGGATATTATTTTTATGATTTGAATGCAAAAATCACTCACAAGTTTTCAGATAAAGATCGTTTATACCTGAGCACCTACATGGGTGATGATGTGATTTATGGCAATATTCAACAAAGCAACACGCAAAACGATCAGGGTTCACAAACAAGCAGGCTGAAAATGAACTGGAACTGGGGAAACCTGATTAGTGCATTGCGTTGGAATCATGTTATAGACAACAAATTGTTTATGAATACGACTGCAGCATATACCCGCTATCGATTTGACCTGGGGGTAGGCACACAATCAACATCAATAGTAAATGAACCGCCTTCCACCTCGTCCGAATCAATTAACCTGGGCTATAATTCAGGTATTGAAGATTTTTCGGGTAAAGTAGATTTCGATTGGGCACCTAATCATAACCACGACATAAAGTTTGGTGCAAACTATACGTACCACACTTTTCGTCCGGGAGTAACAGTCGCGCAAACAAAAACTACAGGGGAGTCAACTACTCAACCCATGGATACAACCATAGGCGACCAGAATGTCACAGCTCATGAATCCATTGTCTATTTCGAAGATAACATTAGCCTGGGATCAGTTATAAAAATCAATCTGGGCCTGCATTATTCAAACTTCTTTGTCCAAAATGAATTTTATCAGTCACTACAGCCACGTCTTGGATTGCGGGTGTTGCTGAATGGCAATTTATCATTTAAAGCCGGATATGCTTCCATGAGCCAGTATATTCACCTGCTATCCAACAGCAATATAAGCCTGCCAACTGATTTATGGGTACCGGTTACTAAACGTATTGCTCCCATGAATTCGCAACAGATATCTGCTGGATTTTTTTATAATCTATTAAATACAGTTGATTTATCAGTGGAAAGTTATTATAAAAGCATGGATAATCTGATAGAATATAAGGATGGAGCTACTTTTTTTGGATCAAGTACAGGTTGGGAAGACAAAGTTAGTATGGGCAGAGGCTGGGCATATGGCGTTGAATTTTTAGCTCAAAAAACGATTGGCAAAACTACAGGTTGGGTAGGTTATACCTGGTCGAAAACCGAGCGTCTATTCGATCGCGAAGGACAAGAACTGAATAACGGACTATCCTTCCCTGCAAAATATGATCGCAGGAATGATGTTAGCGTTGTATTATCCCATAAATTCAGCGAACGCTTTGATGTGGCTACCACTTGGGTGTATAGTTCCGGCAATTGCGGTACGTTGGCTTTGCAGAATTATGGTACCACTGATATTCCTCAAACAAATATCAGTTCTAGTAATGTAACCTCTATTCCCTATGTCAGTTCACGAAACAACTACAGGTATGAACCCTATCAACGGTTGGATGTAGGCATGAACTTTCACAAACAAAAGAAACATGGCATTCGAACCTGGAATGTCAGCGTATATAATTTGTATAATCAATTAAATCCCTTTTTGACTTCGGTAACCTCTAAATATGTGTATGATCCAAAATCGCAAACCACAATTGAGAAGAAGTCTCTCACTCAAGTCTCGATATTCCCTATTATGCCATCTGTGAGTTATTCATATAAGTTCTAACTGAATTTGAAAAGTTTGAAAGATTTTAAAAGTTTGGGTTAAATCATTGCAATTAACAATATGAAATCAATAAGAATATATTTATTCAGTACGATAATTTTAGTCCTTTTAGCTTCATGCGAAAAAGAGATCGTGTTTAATGGACAAATTTCAGCACCCCTGGTTGTTGTAAACAGTTACATATCTCCAGACTCTTTGGTTGCCGTGCATGTGTCGGAGAGTCGCTTTTTTTTGAATGATACAACTACATTCAACAATATCAATAATGCTGACGTATCAGTTTTAGTAAACGGGGTTTTTATTGAAAAAATGAGGTATACGGATAATGGATTATATACCGGAACGCATAAGTGTGCAGTTGGTGAATCAATAAAACTATCCGTAAAAATTCCAACAAAAGATGAAGTGACCTGCGAAGATAAGGTACTTGCTAAAGCTGAATTTTTGTCACTCGACACAGCAAGTACTTTAATTAGTAGTTATTATAATACAAGAGCAGAGTATGATCGGCAAACAATCTATTATGATACTGTATTTGTGGCTGAACAACGATCCTATAAATTTAAATTAAAATTGAAAGATAATGGTAACGAAAAAAATTACTATCGGATAAATATTGTATTAACTCAAGAAATGTTTGGGGTCTTATATTCTTTCAATGTGGATTTGTCTGATAATGTTGATCCATTATCCTATTCAACCGATCCAACTAATGTGGGTGTTGAAAATAATACTTATAATATTTTCTCTGACGATATTTTTAATGGAAAAGAAGTTACTATTAAATGTAATTTTGAAAACGGCTATTCAATTTATAATCCTAAATATAAGAATGAGGGTCCGACAAATTCTAAATTTCTAGTATCACTCCAACAAATAAGTAAAGATTATTACCTGTACCTTAAAACACGCTCAAATAGTGGCGGCGTGTCATTGTTCTCAGAGCCCGTACAAATCCACAATAACATACAAGGTGGGTTGGGAATCTTTGGAAGCTATTCAAATAATGTGAAAATAATTTTATTGCAACCTTAAAGTTTAGGAAGAATAACCCTGATTCTTCGTAAACTTACAATTCGTAAGCATGACTATCATTTCATTTTCAAATAAGTAATTTTTCAGGCCTATAAACATTGATAAATAAACATTGACAGTAAGTTCTCGTTTTATTATAATCAATTCAAAACATCTGTTGTTGGCTAATATATAGTAATTTATATATTATTTTGACTTCCTCAAACAAATATATTCTCTTTTTCATTCCAATTTGAAATTAAACGTGTATTTTTACAGCGTTTAGTGCACATACGACCTGTTATTTGTGCTAATAAACGTTCTTGAATAAAGCCATGGAAGTAATGATCTATCAAAACTTATCTTAAATTCTACGAATATGAAAATTGGAATTCCAAAGGAAATTAAAAACAACGAAAGCCGGGTAGCCTTGACTCCGGGAGGTGCAAAGACGCTTGTTCAAAATGGTCACGAAGTTTATGTTGAAACGCATGCGGGCGAAAACAGCGGATTTAGTAATGAACAATACATAAAAGCTGGGGCAAAGATATTGGGAACACCCGACGAAGTATTTGCCATCTGTGAAATGATCATGAAAGTAAAAGAACCGATTAAAAGCGAGTATAAGTTTATTCGTCGCAATCAGTTAGTCTTTACTTATTTTCATTTTGCATCTGAAAAGGAACTTACCCTTGCCATGATGGAGAGCGGAGCCGTTTGCCTGGCGTATGAGACTGTCGAAAAAGCCGACCGCACCTTGCCGTTGTTGATCCCTATGTCGGAAGTGGCAGGGAGGATGTCTATTCAGGAAGGTGCCCGTTGCCTGGAGAAACCAAAGGGAGGAAAAGGGATCTTGCTGGGTGGGGTACCCGGAGTGAAACCCGCTCATGTATTGATCCTGGGAGGAGGAATTGTTGGAACACAGGCTGCATTGATGGCAGCAGGTTTGGGAGCCCATGTAACCATTGCTGATATTTCATTACCACGCTTACGTTATTTAAGTGAAATAATGCCCGCAAATGTCGATACTTTAATGTCTAGCACTACGAATATTGAGGAATTATTACCGCAAACCGATTTAGTAATCGGGGCTGTACTGATACCAGGCGCCAAAGCACCCCATTTGATTACAAGGGAAATGCTCAAGCTTATGCAACCGGGTTCAGTACTTGTTGATGTTGCCATCGACCAGGGTGGCTGTTTTGAAACTTCCCATCCCACTACCCATGCCGAACCGGTTTATTCGGTCGAAGGGATACTGCATTATTGCGTTGCAAACATTCCGGGAGCTGTACCTTTTACCTCCACCTTAGCACTAACGAATGCTACGTTGCCATATGCCGTCATTTTAGCGAATATGGGTTGGGAACAGGCGTGCATTGAACATGAAGATCTACGTAAAGGGCTCAATATCGTCAATGGGAAAATAGTGTGTAAGGCAGTAGCCGAAACTTTTGGATTATAAAAAAGGAATAGAAATATAAATTCATGGATCTCTTCTTAAAGCAATTTAAGAGGAGATTTTTTATATTATAGATCATTGTTGTCCGGTAAACCGGTTATAAAATTATTTTAGCACGTAAATAAAGCGTTTGAAGCTATATTTATGCTTCTTTTCAAAAGTAAGCCCCCTCCCAATCTGGGAAGAGTGAATATTGATCATTCAATTTATTTTCTTTTATCAGTTCCCTCCAGGCTCTCTCCGGGTCCTCAAAAAAGGAGTAGGCATTTATATAGCTCATCAATTGGTGTCTGATTATAGAAACCATATTGGAAAATGCCCAGGATTTCTTTATTTTGCTTTTAAGAATTGTAAGTAATAAGTTTGCTAGCATAACTGCCCATATTTGGATGATTATTGCATTCTCATTATCTCCCAGAAAATACTTCAATGGAAAATTCTGTTTCAATTGTTTGAATAAAAGCTCAATCTGCCACCTTTTCTTGTAAATAAGGGTTATTTCTTCTGCCGTTAGGTCAAAGTTATTGGTGACAAACTCAAACAATCGTTTATTGACGCTATCCCAGTAGGCTATCCGTCTTGCTTTATGCTTTTGTAGCTTGTTTTTCCCATAAGACAACTCAATTTCTTCATCTTTTAGGACACCCGAGTTTGCATCATCAGGAATATCAAATTCTTCTCGTGCTACATATAGTGCATTATCCTTCAGTCTAGTTACATACCAGATTTCCTTTGATGTAAAAATCTCATACTGTGCGTAATCAACATAGCCTTTGTCAAAACAAAGAATAGAACCTTTTGGCAAATCAACCTCTTTTAAAAGCAGATGGTCGTTTTTTGCGGCTGCTGTGTAACGGATAAAACACGGCATATTATCTTCTGATCTAATAATCGTGTGAGCCTTTATACCGCCTTTCTTTTTTCCATTGTCAGGATTACGTCCAACGCCTTTTAATATGTCCTTAAATAGCGTTATAGTGGTTGAATCCATTATGTATAGTCGTTTAATATCTATTTTACTCAACTTGCTGTCCGCTAAAATATGAGCATGATGTTGATAGGTGTCATGATAGACTTTAACGAATATCTCATTTGGTCGTCTTGCATTTGCCTCTGACAAGGTACTTCTCTTTACTACATAATCCAACCCTAAATGTTGAAGTTTATGAGCATTGGAAAGTAGACCCAGTATGGTGTCCCGCATAGAATGATACCCTTCAAAAGCAACAAACAACATCACTACAACATGTTTGTAACTCGTAAATTTCTTTACATATCTGTCAGCCTTCAACTCTTTGGAGAACCTCTTTATATTTGACTTGTCTAAAAAACTTAATAGTTGAGTGAATATCGGCTGTCCGCTAAAATTCTTATCTTTGCCCATGATTTAGTTTATTGGTGTGGTAACCGCAAAATTAAATCATTTGGGGGAATCTCTTAGGGGAACCCCCTTTTTTATTTTAGCTGTTTCTTTTTACCGGACAACAATGATTATAGATTAGTATTTATAAACGTGTAGAAACAATTTGATTTAAACACATGTTTTAGAACAGAAACTTAAAAATAATTGAGATATTATTTGGAAGTGATAAAAGTTAGCACTAATTTTGGTCGACCAGAATAATAATTGAAAACATGTTAAAGAACTAAACTATGGCTGATAGCTTTGTAGGATTAAAGGAACATTATGAAGACAGTCCAACGGATAAAGTCATTTCTAAAGTCAAGGAACTGATAAGCTCAGGAATACTAAAGCCCGGAGATAAATTGCCGGCTGAAAGAAAAATGGCTTTGGATTTTGGCTTTGGAAGGACTCATGTACGCGAAGCATTACATAAACTTGAATTTTATGGAATTATTAAAACTTTACCTCAGAGTGGTTCTGTGGTGAATGGATTGGATATCACAACGCTTGATGGATTAATATCAGATGTATTAAATTTACAAAGTTATGATTTCTTTTCGCTTGTTGAAACACGTATTGTATTGGAAGTAAATGCAATTCGATTATGTGCAGAACGTTGTACCGAAGAAGACATAATAAATCTTGAAAAAGCACATCAAAATTATCAGGATAATTTTGATACTAACGATCGGGTAAGTTATGATTTTGCTTTTCATCGGGTTATTGCCGAAGCTAGCCATAATCCAGTTTTTAAAGCGATGCTAATGATTGTCATACCTGATATACTAACGATATATCAACGTGATAGGGTGTGTGCGCCAAATAGAGAGTTAATAGATGAGCACGAACTAATGTTGAATGCTATTAAAAATAAAGATAGTGAA
>CAIYOZ010000327.1 GCA_903927945.1 uncultured Bacteroidales bacterium
CTATATTTTTTAAAAAATTCTCTTGTATAATTCAGGTAATTTTCACCAAATTGGGTGTTAGGTTCCAGATTAGACCCATCACGATAGTTATTCCATGAATTAATTAAAACAATCCTGTGTTTCCCAACGTTCCTTTTTGCAACATTTGCAAGATTTTTGTAAACATTTTTATCCCTTGCTAAAACAAAAGTGTTACTTAATGGGGTATATGGCAAATTGTTGAATGCCGGTTCAATCATAGGCAAATATTCCACATTTTGTGTTTGCATTTTATCCTGCCAGTATTTAAAATAAATGTCCATAAAAGAATAATAGCCATAAAACCTGTCATAATTTGAAGTGGTCATATTGGTGTTGTATAAGGCATTAAAGACTTTTGTGGTATCGGCCCTGTCGGTTTGCTGGTAACCCCAGAATTCCGGTGAAATCCAACCTCCTCCCAGTTCCCCTACAATCCATAAATTATCATTTACCTTGGTTCTTACAGAAGCAATCATGCTACTGACACTTGTTACATCCCCTTTACTTGTAAAATTCGTAAATACCATCATTGGTTTATTATCATTATCCCGATAGTAATAATCCTGATTCATCATATTTTTATTCAATGAATCGATCTCTAGTAACATCTGATTCATCTTGACCGGATTTTTTTGAAGAGTATCGGTTACTGTCCCAAAAAGATGTCCGGGATCGTATTTGACAACCAACTTTGGGTCACCGGCTTTATAATAATTTTCGTAGTTCCAGAAAATACTGTCCGATCCATGGCCATTCCAGGTGATAACAAAGAAATTAATCCCGGCCTTCACGGCATAATCCATTTGTTGACGTAAAATCTGAGGATTTCTCATGACATCATACTTTCCTAAAACAGGGGTTCCGGTATAAGCGATTGAATCTCCGGTAATAAGATTTTTCCAATAACTGGCTGTTTGCGTATCATAATTAGCTCCTACTACATAGTCTTGTGTGACAGGGACATTTGGGATTGCATAATAGTACTTATCAACTGGAAATACGTATACATCAGGTTTATCCTGGCATGCAACCATCATTAACAGTGGCGCAAGCACATACATTAAATATATAATTTTTTTCATGTTTATTTGTGTTTTACTTTAAAGGACTTTTGGCAGTATTCGGATATCCGGGAAGTGGCATGACATCTTTGCAGAAGATCAACTTCATCGGCATTTCATCTGTTCCGCCTTTTAAAAGATTTGTAATAGCATTCTGGGTTTCTTTTTGATTTATATTTACTTCTGTCAAAGGATAGACGAGTCGTTGCGGAATGTAGGCATAATATCCGGTCACATAAGCACCCTGTTGTTCACAGTTCCAATGAGGTGGAAACTGTAACACTTGGGTTCTTCTTAAAAGAGTCCAGGAATCAATTCCCTGATAAAACAAATTAATCCAATGCTGTAAAACAATCCGTTTAAAATTATCTTCTGATCCACCCAGGTATGAAGTGGAAATCCCCAAATAATCAAAATAAGAGGACCGTTTGTGGGTTTTTGTCGTTACTGTATCAGACGGCGTACTCCACTGAATACCGGCTGTTTTTTTGTAACTGTCCACTGTGGCACCGGTTATTCCATAACGGGCACATCCCGCATCAATAGCATCGTAATAATACTGATCAACGCTTTCCGGTCCAGTCCAATAACCTTTGAACTCGGCTTCAGCACGGATAGAACATATCTCAGGATAACTCATTATCATCAGACTGGCTGTACTGGCTGCAAATGCAGTATTCAGCTGGGAGAAGTCTTGCAACACTAATCCATCATAGATATTACTTGATAGCCATTGGTAGTCCCTGGGAGCAGCTTGAGTTGAAGGGCGTCCCAAATAAGTTGGAAGTGGTTTAATTTTAGTGCCGGCTGAACCCTTAGTCATAATTTTTGCTGTCCGTGGATCGTTGTAGGTATTTGGACTCATATAAAGAATAAAGGATTCATGTATGACTGGGTAAACGGCTAAGCTAGGAACAGGCACTCTGTTTTTTATTTGACTGAAATAGGGGTTTTGATTCACAAGATCTGATTGAAATGTCATAACGCAATTATCAGTATTGCTTGAAAGAAGCAATCCATTCTCGGCATTATCCAATTCTTCTTTTATGATTCCCTGGGCAGTCTGAGCCAATCCGGGCTCCACATTGGCAGGTACTTCCGCAATACGACTGGCAATACGCAAACGCAGTGAATGGGCAAATTTGCTCCACTTTGTGATATCCGATCCAAGAAATGGCTCGGCAGCTGCTGGATAAGTATCACCAGTTGGATTCAGGGCTGTATAAGCATCCTTCAAATCCTGCATTATTCCAAGATAAACCGTTTTTTCGTCGTCATAAGGAATATAAGCATTGCCAGTACATGCTTTAGTGTAAGGAATTGGACCCCATAAAGCGACTGCTTGGGAAAAAATATAGCTTTTCCAGATTTTGGCAATGTTCACCCGATTGCTGTAAGCTGTATTATTTCCATAGGTTTTAATTATTTGAACCAACGGAAAAATTCCTGTAATATACATGGAACTCCAGATGGCATCTGCACTTTGATCATGACCAAAATTTGGATAATCCCCTCCAATAAATGATAATTGATTGGTAAAGTTTCCAAATATGGTCCAGTTTGTGCCGGCACCTAATGTTTTCATCATATTTACTTCCGTTAGCCCAAATAGATATTCAGGCTGTGCCGTGGTTGGATTGTTCGGATTTGTATTAATCGTCACAAAACCATCGGTGCACGCATTCAAAGTAAATAAACACAAGATTGACAGAATGACTAATTTATATATTTTCATAACTATAAGAATTAAAATGAAATTTTGATATCGAAACCTAAAGTTGTTGTCGGAGGCAATGCACCCAGTTCTAACCCCTGACCGTTCCCTGCATTCAGAGCCGATTCCGGATCAAGTCCTTTAGGTGTGTTTTGATAGAATATCCAAAGATTCCTCCCCACCAGAGAGATATGAGCATTTGTCATCTGTAATTTGGCTATCAACTTTTTAGGCAAATTGTAACCAACGCTTAATTCGCGTAACTTAATAAAAGAAGCATCATAGAGAGCAATGTTATCAAACTGATCTGCATAATATCCCACTTCCTGAGGATTAAAATACAAATTGCATTTTTGTGGTACAAACCCTTTTGGGGCATTTGCAACATCATAATCATAATAGATATTACTGAACTGAGTACCACCCCAAAGATTAGGAACTCCACCGTCACCCATAATTGTCGTTCGATACCAAAAATCTGTACGCTGTGCTTCATCACCTGAGAATACACCTGCCGTTATCCCTTTTTTCCTGGAACCTGAAAATACCTTACCCCCCTTTTTCCCATCTAATAAAACATACACATCGAAATTTTTGTACTTAAAACTGTTACCGACACTAAGTAAAAACTCGGGATTTGCATTTCCCAGATACTGATTATCCTGAATAACAGGAGCACCAAGGCTATTAACCAATTTTCTTCCCTGATTATCAGTCTTCCACACCCGACCAAATAATGATCCGTATGGATAACCTGTCTGAACTACACTTAAGCTATTCCATGTTTGACCTAATACAATTCGATCCAACCCGGCAACCATGCTTTCAACCATCGAATTATTTTTGGTATAATTGGTGGTTATCTCCCAGCTAAAATCCTTTTTCTCAATTACTACCGCTTTTACTGACAATTCAACACCTTTATTTCTGATAGCCCCAGCATTATAGGTTCTATAAGCATAACCCGATGAAGGTGACATTTGAGCATCCACTATCTGATTTTTAGATACTGCATTATAATACGTAAAATCAAAATTTAACCGGCTATTGAAAAACCTTAAATCAGTACCAATTTCAAAAGAAGTTGTCATTTCTGGTTTTAAATCCGGGTTAGACATAGTAGTTGGCAGACTTGCATACTTGTAGCCGTTATAAATATTAGTACTGCTCAATGTATAATAAACATAATCCGACGATTTATAAGGGGAAGTATCATTTCCAACCATCGCATAAGATCCTCTGATTTTCCCAAAAAACAGGGTAGACGGAATCTTCAGCATGTCAGTAGGAATCCAGGACAAACCAACTGATGGATAGAAGTAAGGGGATTTTAAGGTAGAACTCCAATCGTTTCGACCGGTCAGATCGGTGTAAATCCAACCCTTATAACCGATTGATGCTGATCCATACAATGAGTTTATTCTCTTTCGCCCCGAATTCTCCCAGGTATTGGGATAATCATTACTATTTGAAATATTAGCAAAACCAGCTTGTTTGAGTGAACTAATATTTGCTCCATTCGTATATCCATAATAATCTGAACGGTTTCCCCCAAATGTAGCATTTATGGAGATATCCTTGATTTGTTTGTTTAAGACAAAGATAAAATCATAAAAATCATTGCTGGTCATGTTCGTACTTTCCTGGTAAAATCCTAAATTATCACCTGATGCCCCTGAATTCCTGAACTCATTTGATTTGGTATAAATAAAATCTTTGGAGTATTTAAGCGTAAGCCTAAGGCCGGGCATAAATTGATAGGTCAAATCAAAATTTGGCATTATGTGGGTCTTCACATCTTCATTGTGTGTTTCATTGATAATCCAGTAAGGATTATGGGTGTCACTCATTTTCCCGGCTTCTGTTCCATCGGGATTTATGTAGTATTTCAACTGATCCAAAGTGAGTGATCTTGGCATAAACAGATACATATAAATGGGATTATACTGGTTACCATTCATATACCTTCTGTTTTTTGTATCATCAGTGATAAATGTAACTTTGGAATCCAATGTCAGGTTTTTTGTCAGGGTGTTATAAAACCGCATGGTAATGGTATTCTTATCCACCACATTTTGTTTTTCAACCACATCATTGGCATTTAGATTCGTAACGGAAAGACGATAATTATTGTCTTTGCTGCCCCCTTCAACGGCAATATTATTATTCGTTACAATCGCTGTTTTATAGAAATCATACACGTTGTTGGGATGTGCAGCGTATGAATAAACTTTCCCATCAAAACCGATATATTGCTCCCCTAACAATGGAGCTCCCCAACTCCGGGTTAAACCTCCGGCATAACTCTTTCTCAAATCGGGTAATCCAGGATAGCTGTATGCATTTCCATTGGCATCGTTGGAAGTTAAATAGGTCACATTCCCTCCAATCATTTGTTGTACACTTCCCACTCCAAATGAATTTTGCAAATTTGGGAATTGAGAAATGTAACTGAACATGGTATTTGAATTAATGCTCGCCTTAAATTTACCTTCTTTGGCTTTCTTGGTGGTTATCAGAATGACTCCATTGGCAGCTCTCGAACCGTACAAAGCAGCAGCATTTGGCCCTTTCAATACACTGATGTTATCAATATCATCAGGGTTAATATCAGATGCTCCATTCCCATAATCCAGACTCCCATTGCCACTCCCATCCGTGTTATCAATAGGCATTCCGTCTACAACAAATAAGGGCTCGTTGTTTCCGACAAATGATTTGTTTCCACGGATAACGATGCGGGCTGATCCTGTGGAACTACCCGGAGGGGTTATTTGCACCCCGGCTAATTTTCCTTCCAGCGATGAAACAATGTTTTGATCTTTTACTTCAGTCATTCTTTCTGCATCAACCCCTTGTTGAGAGAAACTCAATGCCTTAGAATCCCGTTTAATACCCAGGGCGGTGACGACCACTTCGTCAATATCATGTGCGCCTGATTTCATGATCACATTGACAATTGAGCGACCTTCAAAGGAAACCACTTTTGTCTCCATTCCCACAAAACTGAAGATTAATTCTTTATCTTCCTCCTTAACAGGAATACTATAAAATCCATTAAAATCAGTAATAGTACCTTTAGTTGAACCTTTAATTTTTATGGAGACTCCCGGCAATGATGTACCATCGGAGCCATCTCTCACAGTTCCTTTTATGATTTTTTGTGCAAACAGAGTTGTACAAAAAAATCCAATCAACATCAATAAAGTTGTTTTTTTCATCTTAAAAACATTAGATTTAATTTAATACATTATTAGTTACAAAGCCTATATAGTAAGCTTCATTTTTTTTTGATTTTCTATCTGACAAGAATTTTTTGTCTGTAAAGCTGGCCATTGTTTTCAACCAAAACAGCATAAACACCTGATTTTAAATCAA
>CAIYOZ010000328.1 GCA_903927945.1 uncultured Bacteroidales bacterium
CTCTTAACATCCCCTTCAGGGGCTTGGGGCGGACTTATCGTATAATTCAACTATTTATGAATATGGTTTCATGTAATTTTTCAGACAAGTATTCCCAGTCTGGAATGCTACCGCCTACCTACTACCTCTTCTTTACCTATTCATATCCTACTTTATGCTTAGTTTTGGTAAAAAGAAGGTAAAATAAGGAATAAGTCAAGGATAATCCAGGGATAATCCATATCTATATAAGTACGGGTTATCCTTGGGTTATCCTTGGGTTATCCTTGGGTTATCTATGGGTTATCCTAAAACCGGATAAGACCAGGTATAGGATGGGTATAGAATGGGCAATAAGCAGAAGTGAATCTGTTAGCTCGTTTATGGAGAGAAAAATAATCATAAACTCAAGTTGAGAATAAGTAGATCCATATTTTTTTAGAAATAAGCAAGTATCAAATAGAATGTTCTCCGATTGAACAATCAGACGATAAATCCGTTAATTAAATAAACCAAAAACAAATGATTATTTCTTAAAATGCAATCTTCACCCATTCACTGTCCTCAAAAATTCTGAATAAAAAATAAGAGCGTATGCAATTACAAAACATTGAAAGTAAGATTTATGAAATCAGGGACAAAAAGTCATGCTTGACTTTGACCTGGCGGAAATGTACGAGGTTGAAACTCGTGCGTTAAAACAGGCAGTGAAACGTAATTTGGACCGTTTCCCGGGGGATTTCATGTTTCAGCTTACCAAAACGGAATGGCTTGAGGTTATCACATTTTGTGATAACCTATCCGATTCAATCAAATTTAGTCCGGTAACGTCATACGCTTTTACCGAGCAAGGAGTTTCCATGCTTTCGAGTGTTTTGAAGAGCAAGAAGGCATTGAAAGTAAACAGATAGTCATAAATCTCGAAAGAATAAGAAACTTATTTTGTTCATTGATTGCTTACATTTAACAAATAAAAGAAGATGCAACTACAAAACATTGAAAGTAAGATTTATGAAATCAGGGGGCAAAGAATAATGTTCGACTTTGACCTGGCGGAGCTTTATGAAACAGAAACAAAATATCTAAAAAGAGCTGTCAGGGCAAATATCCAAAGATTCCCACCTGATTTCATGTTTGAACTAACTCATGAAGAGTGGGACAGTTTGAGGTGCAATTTTAGCACCTCAAACCAGCGGGGTGGAACCAGATATATGCCATTTGCATTTACAGAACAAGGGGTATCCATGCTTTCCAGCGTTATAAACAGCGATAAAGCCATTAATATGAATATAGCCATTATGAGGGCTTTTGTGTTTATCAGGCAATATGCGTTAACGCATAAGGATTTGACCGATAAAATAAAAGAACTCGAAAAACGATATGACCAACAATTTTCTAATGTGTATGAAGCCCTTAATTACCTGCTCCAAAAGGATAAACTTCAAACAGAACAGCATGAGCGTAGAAGAATTGGTTATGAAGCTAATAACGGGAAATAATAAAATTTGTATACTTTTCTCATCGGCTACCAATATAATGGAGCCATCAGCAGAATAAAATTTTAAACCTTCTCTTGAATGATATATAGAATAAAATCAGTAGTTTTGTATTCATTCAAATCCAATGTTCACTTGTCACCTTGTCAATTCTATTTCAGACAGGTAACCGGTGCCGGAACACTCAATCATGATCGACCAAGCCACCATAGACCGGATTACCGATGCCGCCCAGATACAGGACGTGGTATCGGATTATGTCACCCTTCGAAAACGGGGGGTGAACCTGTTGGGGCTGTGTCCTTTCCACAATGAAAAGACGGGGTCGTTCACCGTATCACCCGCCAAGGGCATATTCAAATGCTTCGGTTGCGGGAAGGGGGGTAATTCCGTGCACTTTATCATGGAGCACGAACAGGTGTCCTACTACGAGGCACTGAAATTCCTGGCTCGCAAATATCACATCGAAGTAGAGGAACGGGAACTTTCGGCAGAAGAAATGGCGGTGCGCAATGACCGTGAAAGCATGCTGCTGGTCAATGAGTTTGCCCAGAAACATTTTGCTCATACCCTGCACCACCACATTGACGGTAAATCCATTGGACTGAGCTACTTCCGCGAGCGTGGATTCCGTGACGATATCATCCAAAAGTTTCAGCTGGGGTATGTCCTCGAACAGCGCGATGCCTTTACTCAGGCAGCCCTGAAAGCCGGGTACAACAAAGAATACCTTATCAAGACCGGGCTGACCATTGAAGGGGATAACAACTACCTGGCCGACAGGTTCCGTGGCAGGGTAATGTTCCCGGTCCATACTCTCTCGGGAAAAGTGGTGGCATTCGGGGGTCGTATCCTCAAGAAGGACGACAAGATGGCCAAGTACGTCAACTCTCCGGAATCGGAGATCTACCACAAGAGCAACGAACTCTACGGTATTTATTTTGCCAAACAATCCATCGTCAAGCAAGACCGCTGCTACCTGGTGGAAGGCTACACCGATGTGATCTCCATGCACCAGAGTGGTGTAGAGAACGTGGTGGCTTCCTCGGGCACTTCACTAACTCCCGGGCAGATCAGGTTGATCCATCGCTTTACAGAGAACGTGACGGTGATCTACGACGGCGATGCGGCTGGGATTAAGGCGTCCATCCGTGGTATCGACCTGTTGCTGGAAGAAGGATTGAATATCAAAGTGTTGTCATTACCCGATGGTGATGACCCCGACTCCTTTGCACGCAAGCACAATGCTTCCGACTTTATTGACTACGTGCAGCAGTATTCCTCCGACTTCATTCGCTTCAAGACTAACTTATTGTTGAAAGATGCAGGCAATGACCCTGTGAAGCGTGCCGGACTGGTACTCGACATTGTACGAAGCATTGCCATTATTCCCAACACAGCCATCCGGGGTGAGTACGTCAAAGAATGCAGCACCTTGCTGAACGTGGAAGAGCAGATGCTTTACTACGAAATCAACAAGCTGAAAAACACCGAGCAGGAAAAGATGGCTACCCGCCGTCAGGTAGAAGCAACGAGCCTGCCACCTGAAGAAGAGAATAACCGGACAAGTTCCAACAGAACTTCAGGATCAAAATTCGAGGAACAGGAAAGAAGCATCCTGCAAATACTGGTGAAATACGGCGATGCGGTGCTCTATCATACGGATGATGAAAAACAAAAACCTGTATCGGTGGGCGCGTATATCCTGGAAGAACTTGAACAGGACAATCTGGTATTCGATAATTCTATTCATTCGTTGATGCTCGAAGAATACAAGAACAATTACCAGCAGGAGAATTTCGCGGTTCAACGCTTTTTCCTGTACCACTCGAAGAGCGAGATCAGCAACATGACCGCTGACCTGATCTCCGAAAAATACACATTGAGTCGTATTCATTCGAAGTTAAAGAAGGTGGAAGCCGATGGTGACCGGTTAATGGAACTGGTACCACGGGTAGTATTTGAATTCAAAAACTGCCTGATCCTTGAAATGATCCGGCAGAAGCTTATTCAGATGAAGGCTGCCAACGACAATAAGAACAACGCCCTGGTAGATGAAATCATGCAGGAAATGAGCAAACTCGAAATAGTCAAGAAGCAACTATCGAAGACGCTGGGGGAGCGGATTATCATTAAATTATAAACAACTTTATATAAACTTTTCAACTTTTCCAAAGTTGAAAGAAACTTTGGAAAAGTTACAACCAATTAACCAACTATGATTCTCTTTGACCAACTGATATTCGGACCCATACATAGCCGCCGGTTAGGGCTTTCATTGGGCGTAAACCTCCTTCCTACCGATGCCAAGATCTGTTCATTCGATTGCATATACTGCGAATGCGGTTTTAATACCACCATGCAGGAATCACCCATACCTTCCCGTTTGCAGGTACGTGATGCCCTTGAAACAAAACTCAAGGAGATGAAGGCAGTAGGGCAGATACCGGATGTCATCACCTTTGCAGGCAACGGAGAACCTACCCTGCACAAAGACTTCGAAGGAATTATCGACGACACCATGGAGCTGCGCAATCTGTATTGTCCCACTGCCAAGGTAAGCGTGCTATCCAATTCAACCCGCATCCACAAACCCCATGTGTTCAGGGCATTGAACAAAGTGGATAACAACATATTGAAATTTGACTCGGCCATCGACCGTACCATGAAGCTTATGGACCGGCCCGTGGGCAATCATATCAACGTTGCCTGGTTTATTGACCAGCTGAAGAGATTTGATGGGCGTCTGATCATTCAAACCATGTTCCTGAGGGGAGTGGTGGAAGGTGAAACGATCGATAACACTACAGACACAGAACTGGAAGCCTGGTTGAATGCATTGGAGGAAATCAAGCCGAAACAGGTGATGATCTATTCCCTGGACCGGGAAGCACCCACTCAAGACCTTCAAAAAATAAGTCCCGAAGAATTAAATGTGATAGCTGAAAAAGCCAGGCTCAGGGGGTTCGATGTCGCCGTAGCATAAATTTCCAGCTGGGAGTTTGAAGAGTTCTGTGTTTCGTGTTCCGCGTTTCGAGTTCGGTTAAAGAGTTTGAAGAGTTTGATAACTTCGCACACCAATGGGTTTATAAAATAATCGATCATGAAGATTCTTATCTGTCCGTTAAACTGGGGTCTGGGACATGCTACACGTTGCGTGCCGGTTATTCGCCAGTTAATAGAAAGCGGTCACGAATGCGTGGTAGTTTCTGATGGTTACCCGTTAGAGTTCCTCCGGCAGGAATTCCCTTCCCTTCGATTCATGGAGTATCCTTCCTATAATGTATACTATGCCCGTGGAAAGTCACAGGTAGGTGCCATGCTGTTCAATTTCCCCAATATCATTACAGGCATTATCAAGGAGCATTTATGGTTGAGAAGCTTGCTTCTGTCAGAACACTTTGATCAGGTAATCTCCGACAACCGCTTTGGCATGTGGAGCCGCAAAGTCCATTCCATTTATATTACCCATCAGTTGATGGTGAAGATGCCACCGAACCTGAAGTTCCTGGAACCCCTGGTACATTCCATCCATAAATTATTTATCAACCGGTACGACGAATGCCGGATACCGGACAGAGCTGAAAACGGTGGCTTGTCGGGCGACCTGGCACACGAATATCCAATTCCAAAGAACGCATCCTTTATAGGACCTTTGTCACGGTTTACAGGAATTGAACTGAGCAATATCAACACTGAGTATGAAGTGGTAGCGGTTGTTTCGGGAGTAGAGCCTCAACGTACCCTGTTTGAAGAAAGCCTGACGGAAAGGTTCAGACACGCCTCGTATAAGACCTTGATCGTTGCCGGACAACCGCAACAGGAGAAGAAAGAAACAAGAATAGGCAGTATTGTACGGGTTTCACACTTACAGGACATAGAACTTGCTTCGGTGTTGAAAGGGACTATGAAAATAGTATCGCGGTCGGGTTATTCCACCATCATGGACCTGGCAACACTAGATTGCCTTGACAAGGCTGAATTCATTCCCACTCCGGGGCAAACGGAACAGGAATACCTGAAGACAATTCATAATTGAGAATGCACAATTCACAATTATCTATATTCTTTTCAACTAATCTACCAGTCAACTAATCAACTGAATCAACCAATTAACTTAATTAACTTAATTAACTGATTAACTGATTCTATTAATCTCTGCAAAACTTCTTTTCACTCCTTTGTTGTAGACTACATCAGTATACCCGAAAACCACAAACAACCCTTCACGGGAAGAATGTTTGATACCCTGTTTCTCCCGAAACAACCTGGCCTTTTTGCCTTTTTGTATATAAGGGTGAATGCCCCCAATTATACAAGTTCCCAGCCCCAGTGATTCTCCGGCTAACATGGCATACGTGGCAGCAATAATTGCATCAGAAGGATCGGAATCAGGTGACCCATAAAAATACATGGCCAACGGAGCATCGTAATTAATGCGGTTTACCCCTTTTTTCATATTGTCAATGTAGCTATTGAACACCGGTTGAATTAATCCTTGCAAATGAAAATTCCTATTTTTCCGTAAGAAAGGAAGGGTGAAGGCAAGGTACCAATTTGAAGACTTCCAGCGGATAGCAGTCAGGTAGTTTGAGAAATCAACTGCAAAATTATGGACAGACTGTTTGTTTTCAAGTACCATGACATGTACGCCCGAAGGAGGAATGCACATGGGAGCAGTCTGAGCAGCTTCCAATATTTGATTTACCTTTTCAACCTCAACCGCTTTATCTTTAAAATCACGGGTACTCCGGCGATGTTGCAGCAAGGTTAAGAAGCTTTTATAAGAAGTTACTCCGGACTTATCCGGCAGTTCGAACATTTGAACCGGGGACAGGGAACGGCCTTCTACAGCAATCACTCCCAACGGGCATGCCATCATACAATGGCCACACGCCACACAATCAGAAAATGATTTTTCAGCCCTGACTACCTTTTGATTTACAATGGTGAAACTAAATTCTTTGCAGACATCTGTGCATTGACCGCAACCGTCACACTTATTATAATCAATAAAGACATTTGCAGATTCATGGTTTCCAGGGGTAGTAAATGGCATAATTATTCACTTTTAGAGTTATTGGAGGAACGAAATACAAATATAAAAAAAATTATTAATCACTGATTGTATTGCATAAAAAAACCGCTAATTTCTTAGCGGTTCTTGTTTCGTTATAACTTTTTCAGCTGACCTTATCTTTTATTAGAATCTGAGCCACGGCTTTCACCTCTTGATTCCGACCTTGCTGGTGCTGGTGCAGGTGCTGAACGGGGAGTACTTACAGACGGACTGCGTTGAACTTGTTGTCTCTGTACATTTTGATTCGAAACTGGAGCTCTATTTGGTGTATTCGTGTTGTACGATGGACGGGTCTGATATGTTTGATTTTGACCACGGTTATAGTTTGAATTCGGACTGTTCGAAGGAACCGTATAGGTTCTTGTGTTTGAATTAGTATTCTCCATGTTAGAGCGGACATTGCTATTCTGATTCATAGTACGGGGAGCGTTTTGGTAACCCTGGTTTCTGGTTCCTGAATTATCGAATGCCCTGACAGGCCTGCTACCTGTTGAACTTCCCTGATAAGAAGGTCGTGTCTGCATACTGCCGGATGAATTTCCCTGATAAGAAGGCCTGGTTTGCATGCTGTTGCCACTCCTGTTGAACTCAAAATCCCTTTTATTCCTGGCATTAACGTTCCTGTTTACGAATGATTGTTGGGGTTGTCTGGCTCCTAAATCATTTCTTCGTGATGAACGAATCATACTTGCTGCCGATGTATTACGGATATTATTGGTGTAATAGTACCGTTGGTTGTGATTGACCCTTGAATACACATTCGACATATAAAGGCTGGTTTCGTATGGATTGTGACGGTGGTAATAGGTTGGATAATATCCCCAGTAATAAGGGGAATTCCACATATAATAATTTGCGCCCCAAAAGAATGAAAAGATGGAAGGGGTATATAAATAGGCCGGTTCAATGATGTAATTATCACCATAGATATAAGGGTCACCCACTACCTGTACTGTTGGATTATCATTCTGATCTTTTTCAACGATGATGGAAGCTACATCCTGGTACACATCTTTGTCCAACACGGCTTGAATCACTACCACATGAACTCCTTTATCTGTTTTCTCAATAACCCGTAAATAATCGACCTGGCCATCTTTATTCAAATCTAAATTTGAAATCTGACTGTCATAGTCGTTCAGTTTCTGTTCGAATTCCTGTAAGTCTTTTGATTCTCCAAAAGCAGTAGCCACGGCCTTCAGGTCGAGATTATTGCTAATATCACTGTTTTGGGCGGAAACGGTAATATCTTTCTGTGCCATACAAAAGGTGGTCATACATAAAAATGCCACTACGAGGCCTGCTACTGTTGTTTTCATGATCTGAATGATTAAGCGTGATTAAAGTGTTGTAAAAATAGTAATTTTAAGTGCAATAAAACATTCAATTACTATGCCAAAAATATAAAAATGGATAAATAATTATTAAATCACTTTTCAAGCCATGCTTAATAAATCATACCACACTTAATATCTGATATTTAACTGTATTAATAAATTACAATGAATCAATATTGTTTTTTTAATATCCATAAAAAATTTAGACTCACTATTGATAAAACCAATAAAAAACAAATTCAGTGTTTTTTATTATCTTTGCATCAAACCCTTTTCCCCTATGAATAACTTAGACCTTGCACTTATAATACCCATCATATTAGGATTTGTCTTTGGTCTTTTCAAAGGACTGATACGCGAGTTAACATCCCTGGCAGCTATTGTTTTAGGAATATATGGTGCGAAATTATTTGCGCCTGCATTATCAGGATTCCTGATTCATACAGGACACTTTTCAAGTAAATCTGCGTTGCCGGTTTCCTATTTTTTATTGTTCCTCTTAATTGCTTTGGGGTTGTTGTTCATTTCCAACATGCTTGATAAGATATTCGAATCTATGGCATTAGGAGGTATCAATAAGTTTATGGGTGGAATATTTGGGGCCTTAAAATATGCATTGATTGTAAGCGTCTTACTGAACGTATTCGATGCATTGGATAGCAGGTTTTCTATTATTAATAACAGGACTAAAATGGAATCAATTGCCTACAAACCGATCCTTCATTTTGGGCCGAAGTTATGGGAAGAAACCAAGAAACACAAGGCTGACGAAAACAAAAAACATATCAGCGGTGAAGAATAAAACTTCCATAGAAGTCAATACTATCATCCCAGTTGAACAGAAAGTAGGGTTAAAGGGAAATTATTCAACCTTTTTATTCGAATGTGGTTGTGATGAAGCAGGTCGTGGTTGTCTGGCAGGGCCAGTGGTGGCTGCAGCAGTCATACTGCCCACCGGATTTGTTTGTCCGCTGCTCAATGATTCAAAGCTACTCTCCGAATCAGAGCGTGATACCCTTCGTCCCATTATTGAAAAAGAAGCCCTGGCATGGGGTGTAGCCATTGTAAGCAACCAGGAAATAGATGGAATTAACATACTTAATGCCTCTATACTCGCCATGCATCGAGCCATGGATAAACTTCCACTGCGCCCTGAATTTATCATTGTGGACGGAAACCGGTTCAAACCCTATGGCGGGATCCCCTATCAAACAATTGTCAAAGGCGATTCGCTTTATCTTTCTATTGCTGCTGCTTCGGTACTTGCCAAGACTCACCGGGATGAACTTATGCAGCAATTACATACGGAATATCCTGCCTACTCCTGGGATCAAAACAAAGCCTATCCTACCCTCAAACACCGGGCTGCCATTCGTCAGAATGGTACAACACCATACCACCGCATGTCCTTTGATTTGTTAGGTGAAAAGCGGATAAAAAAGTTAATTAGTTAATTAAGTTAATTAGTTAATTAGTTAAGTTGGATTTAAGATTGAACCAATCAAACCAACTTTTCAACCTTTAAACTGAATAGACGAATATAATTCACCCATCAACCTAATTAACTTAATCAACTCATTCAACTTAATATACTTAATCAACTTAACCATACTCAAAAAGGATAACCAATGGCAAAGTGCAATGCCATATCATCCCATCCAGGAGTGATACGCCACTCTTCACGACGGGATAATGCAGGGTTATAAAGTTTCAGGCCTAAATCCACCCGAGCAATAAAGAAAGAGAAGTCGAACCTTAACCCAAACCCGTAGGCTATGGCAATCTGACTGGCAAAGGTGTCTAAATGAAACGTTCCACCCTGCTGTGTGGAATAATCCTTGATGGTCCATATATTTCCGGCATCCAAAAACGCAGCACCTTCCAGCAACCAGAACATCTTGGTCCGATATTCCATATTCATGTCGAGCTTAATATCACCCACCTGGTTGAAGTCACGTGGCAAGCTGGTAATACGTTTATAGACTCCCGGTCCCAGGGTGCTCTCGCTCCAACCCCTGACACTATTGGCACCACCGCTATAAAAGCGCTTTTCGAATGGAATGACGTCTCCATTTCCATAGGGTACTCCAAGACCAACATCCAAATGATACACAAACCGGTTGTCCTTGTCGAATATCTGATGGTGGGTGATGTTAAACTCCCCCTTCACGTATTGGGCATACCTGATTCCAAAAAGCTGGTACGAACCGGTGGAATCTTTTTTACTGCCAAGCAAGTGGCTCAATCCATACAGGAAGTTCCCGGCTGTCTCAATGGAATAACGCTCAATGGAGTAATTCTGCATTGGCCTGTTGGGATTAAAGGTGGAATGTGTTCCCGCATAGCCAAGGCGCATGATAAAGTGGTCCTCGTAATTATAGGGAGTAAATTTCGGTTTCATGGGGTTCAGGAAACTATCCCTGAATACCGGATTAATATATGGAAACTGAACATAACTCAAATCAAACAATTGAAAGAAATGTTCAAATTGACTCCTTTTCCAGGTGTAATTGATGCCTGCTCCGGCATTAGTGGTGGTGAACTCGCCCGGACGCACCTGATAACTGAACGCACCGGTAAACTCCGTGTTGGCATGTATGCTCCTTTTAAAGTCAAAGCTCCCGAAGGGTAGCATGGCTCTTGGGAATTTTAGCCCGATCTGTTCGCCGTATTCCTGAGCCCATACCCCATCCTGCCATTCGAATGCTCCCCTGGTGAGCAATGATAAAGTCTCTGCACCGTTGAATATGTTCCTGTTCGACACATTCACGTTTCCTGCCACACCCCAGTATCCTGCTGTATAAGTTGCTTCCAGTTCTGAAGAAAGAGAGATGGTTTTAGCCGGTATGATAATGATGTAACAATCCAGCATGTTATTTCCGGCTTCCTTAAAACTGATGTTGACATATTTCACCGGACCCAGTGAATTCAGGGCTGTATAGGTTCGTTCCACGGCTTCGTCGCTGTACAGAGTCTTTGGATTGATATAAGTGTTCTGGACTAACGCATCCAGTTTAAGAATCCTTTTCTTAGGGGTCACCAGGACGAAATCACGAAAGTGAACTGTGTCCATCTTCTCCAAGGAGGTTAAACTGGAAGTTCCGCTGACGTCATTGTTGGTAAAGAAAATAACTTTCCGGATGGTGAATTGTTTAAAGATAACCTTGCTGGTTGAATCGTTAGTACGGTTTAAGTAGTCTCTTAATCCCAGGGTCATATCAATCTTATGGGGAGTCATTGTACTGTCGGCTGTATAATTCAGGAAATCCTTATTGAAATTATAGAAGCCTTGTTGCCTGAACCGGGAGCTGATCCTATCACGCTCTGCATTAAATACATCCACATCGAACAGCATATTCTGATTTATCATAGACTTGGAGGTATCGTTGGCGATACTATTCAATTCCGGATTGCTGAGATCGGTTTTATAATTGCGTAACCGGTATGGAATCCCCCCATGGATCATGTATTCCACTTTTGCTTTCTTACCTTTTGTGGTTACACTACTGTTTACATGGGCGTTGATATATCCTTTGTTTACAAGTTGCTGTTGAAGTTGTTGAACCGAAAGGTCGGTAAGGGATGGATTATAAATTACCGGTGGATCACCGATTCGCATAAAGGTCTTATGAAAAAGGCGGGGAAGCCAGTGAGTGGTGTCCCTGGGTGCCCAGTCATAAATGCCCAGCTGCATCTTAAAAAGGCCAAAAACATAGGTATTGGGTGTTTGTCTCAGATAAACCTTCAGCAAATCGCGCTTGATTTCAGGATTATCGGACTTGATACTAACCTTGTCCAGTAAATATTCACCATCGGGTACATACTTCGTGCTTCTGCAGGCAGAAAGTAACGAGATAAGTATCAACAGAAAACTATAAAACCGGATCTTCATACCAAGTGCAAAAAAAGAATTAAAAATAATTTGCAAATATAGCTTTTTAAAGTTTTCTTTGTTAGCTTTGTGACATAATTTTTAAACCTTTTGGAGTTCAACGCTAAAAACCTTTTGGCGTACGAAGTACCCAAAAGCGTTTTCTTTGTTGTTCTGACAAGTATCAGAAAACTCCAAAGAAGCCCGATATAACCTTTTGGAGTACAAAGTACCCAAAAGTTTGCTGATTCTAATTTTACAAACAAAGAAAACGCTCAAAGGTACTTCGTACGCTTTGAGGTTTTGAATTAAAAACCTATACCCATGATTTCAAGAGCCAAAATAAAACTGATCAAGAGCCTCGAACAAAAAAAATATCGTGACGAAACAGGCCTTTTTATTGCCGAGGGCACCAAGCTGGTACTCGACCTGATGACAGGTTTCAACTGTTCCATCCTCGTGGGTACCACCGGATGGTTGAATGAAAACAGGAACATAAAAGCCAATGAAGTGGTCGAAGTGGAGATCGCTGAGATGAATAAACTCTCGAATCAAAAGAGTCCGCAAGGTGTATTGGGAGTTTTCGTGAAACCCGACAATACATTTAACACAAACGATTTAAAGGATAAACTCTCCCTGGCACTGGACGACATCCAAGACCCGGGGAATCTGGGTACCATTATTCGTATTGCCGACTGGTTTGGGATTACTGATGTGTTTTGCTCGGAACATACCGCCGATGCCTTTAACCCAAAGACAGTACAGGCAACCATGGGGGCGCTCGCACGCGTCAGGGTACATAATGTCAACCTGGCGGAGTTCCTTCAATCCATGTCAGGCAAAACGCCGATATACGGAACTTTCATGGATGGTGAGGTTATTTATGCCAAGCCCCTGACTCAACACGGCATTATCGTCATGGGGAATGAAGGAAATGGCATTTCACCTGTCATAGAACAACTGGTTACCGATCGGCTGTTAATTCCCAATTATCCCCTCGGCCAGCCCACCTCCGAATCCTTAAATGTAGGAGTAGCCACTGCCCTTGTCTGTTCGGAATTCCGTCGTCGTATTCAGTCGGTAGTTTATATTCTGTAACGGTAGCATATCATGGGAATAACAGTTTAAAAAATCAGATACAACTATATCATAAATAGTTGAATTATACGATAAGTCCGCCCCAAGCCCCTGAAGGGGATGTTAAGAGTGGTATCTTGAGATTCATAGGTTTTTTATAATATGATGGTTAGGAGACGATGGTAATTCACATCCCCTTCAGGGGCTTGGGGCGGTTAGTTTCTTAAGTAGGTAGTCGTTGTCGAAAACGAATATAAATCATTGCTATGAGTAAAATATTCAGGGATTTATAGGGATTGCAACCTATAACTATTAACGACTACCAACTAATCACTGCCCCATCTCCTCCAAATCCGGTTCCTGGTTATCCTGTCTCTTCTTCATATCCTGTCTCTTGGGTTTGGAATTCCCAAACGAATAGGTCACCGAGAGATTGATCATCCGTGTATGGAAAAACGACTCCGACGACTGGGTAAACCCGATACCCGAAGTATTGGTCTTGTCCTTATTCGAATTCAGCAGGTCCCTGACATTCAGGTTCACACTCAACTTCCGGTCCAGGAAAGTCTGCCGGACACCAAAATCGATGGAATACTTATCTTCTTTGGTACCCTGCGCTATGATTTGCGGGGAAGTATACCGTGCCGTTACCTGTCCTGAGAATGTCTTGCTCAACATGAAGTTTGCCAGTATGTTTGCCGTCCACGAGAAGTTGTTTTGTCCTGCGATGGAGGCTGTAATCGTTGAATCGAACGGATTGGTGTACACTGCCGGTTTCAGTTGACTGTAATACAAGTTTACCGAAGTTGTCAAATTTAACACCCTGAACAGGCTATTCTTCGAAATCAATTCCAACCCAGTGTTCTGAGAACTTGAGATATTCGTGAAGGTGCTCTCCAGTGTGCCCGCATGCAAAAACTGCACATTTTCAATCACATTGTTGGTGTAATGATAATACAACGAAGCTGACAATGACTGACTGCCCATCGTCCGGATGTAATTCATTTCCAATGACGTTGTAAACTCGGGATCCAGGTTTGGATTACCATAGGTGATACGGGTTGAATCGGAGTAGTTTTTAAAAGGATTGATCTGCTGCCCCCGCGGACGGTTTACCCTGCGAGAATAATTTACCTGAAGTTCGTTGTCAGCCGACAGATTGTAGGTGATATACAGGCTGGGGTATAGTTCGTAATAGGTCTTTGCAGGGATCAGCTGTGCCCCGGCGGTGGTGGTATTTGTCGACCGTTTCCATTCAAATTCCCCGCGTAAGCCTCCCTGAACGCTCAACTTGTCAATTTTAGTACCGTAGGTAATGTAGGCCGCATGAATTTGTTCATCATAATTAAAATGATCAAAATAGGAAGGAATAACCGAATCCGCCGCATTATCAAATCCAGACGATGTGGTGACCGTATTGTTCACATCACTCTGCCATCCAGCTTCCAGTTTGCTGTCCTCGCTGTATTTTTTTGTATAATCCAGTTTAAATTCCCCTCCCTTTTCATTATTCGACGTATGTTGCTGCAAGTCCGATTCCGGTATTCCCTGTGAGTCATTTTGCAGATACCTGCTGTCGAATCCACGGATATGCGATGAATACGACAGGTTAGCCAGCAAGGTAGAGCCTTTCTTATCGAAATCGTGCTCATAATCAAGGCTTACGTTCAGGCTCGGACGGGTACCGGTGGAGGTATTATCCCAGTTGTACGAACGCAGGATGTTATTGGTGAGCTGATCGGACAATAAATAATCGATAGTACTGTTCTGATGTCCATTCCCGGCCAGCCCGAATCCTGAAATCCCCAGTGTATTCTTATCATCCAGATGATAATCGATTCCCGCCCGTGTGAAAAGACCTGAAAAGGAAGTAAGTGCCGTGTTGCTCTGGTTCAACAAGGTAGGCTCAGTGCCCAGCGTATTGTTCCGGTTGTTATAGCCTCCTCCCTGAAAGGTCATGGCCCGGTAGCCCAGGTTGATGTAGGCGGTCACCTTGCTGCTGCTGTAGTTCAGGCTTGCCCCCAGCGATTGTCCCACCTTGCCCCCCACGGGATAAAATAATCCACCCGACACACTTCCGTAGTACCCGGCCTTGTGATTCTTTTTCATCACCAGGTTAATGATTCCGGCCGATCCTTCAGGGTTGTACTTGGCCGAAGGATTCGTCATGATTTCCACCGATTCAATGCTTTCGGCGGGCATCTGCTCCAGCACCTGTGCCCGGTTATCCGCGGTCAGCCCCGAGGCCTTTCCATCAATCCATACTTCCACGTTCGGATTGTTCCGCAGGGAGACGTTTCCCTGGGTATCGACATCCACCGAGGGAATATTTTTCAGGATATCGGTGGCTGAACCCCCCGCGGCCGATATATTCTGATCGACGCTGAACACCTTTTTATCGAGCTCGAAACGCACCTGGGGTGCTTCACCAATGACTTCCACCTCTCCCAGCTTCCTGCTGTTCGACACCATGCGCAGGGTGTCCAGCCTCAATGTGTCACCGCTTGCCACGACAGGTTTATTGATGGTCCGGTAGCCGATATAGGTGACACGAAGCGTGTAGCTGCCCGCATTCACCGAAGGGAGTGTAAATAAGCCCAGGGAATCGGAGGTCACCCCGGTGGTCAGTTTTTTAGAGCCTTGCACGAACAATGCCACATCCGCATATTGAATGGGCGACTGGGTGTCGGTATCCACGATCCGACCTGTAATGATCGTGCCGGCTATAACCGGAAATGACATCTGTAGAAATAGAATGACGGCGAGGAAATTTTTCATATGAATAAATTTTAAATCTTTACAAATGAAAACATTGAATCTATTTAAACGTAAAATCTTAGACTGAAAATAAAACAGAAGGTTTAACAGAAAGTTCATCATTTATCCGGTTAGGATAGTTTAAATTTTTTCTGGAGTTGAATCACTCCGTGAATTCTCACTCACCATCGGATTTCTTTATCAACTATCCCGAATCAACGGATACATTGTTGAATCAAGTCTACCTTTCAATGAGGATGGATATACCTTCGTAGTATATTCAGAGAGGATTGGGAGAGACTTCAGAGGGCGTTGACTGGGGGTTCGAAGGGCTGCATCCCTCGGAACCCCCTCGCAACTCCCTCGCAACCCCCTCGGAACCCCCTCGGAAATATAGTCAAAGTAAGTACAAACTAAGAGCGAATTACGGTGAAATGATACCGATGAATCGATGTTTGGACAATATTGAACCGCGGTCAGGGTCGATTGTAACCGCGGTCAGGGTCTTCGACCGCTGACCGGGTTCGGTTGAAATATTTAGAGATGTATGATAAATTTAATAAATAACTGTAAATTTATGAGTAATTGTAAAATAATTTTTACTTTTGCACAGTGTTGAATCAGGTTGGCAAGTGGATTCATGATTACTTCATCATCAGAAACAAAAAAATTATAAATTACATAAAAGGATTCCATATGAAAAGAGTTTTAATTTTAGTATTCGTTTTAATCAGTTCAAACATGATTTCAAAGGCGCAGAGAAACTTTGGATTGCACGTGGGAGCATCGATCCCGGTGGGAGATTTTGCCAATGACAATTCCGATTATGGGGGTGGTGCAACGACCGGCCTGAATGTGGGTGTCAAGTATTTCATACCGTTGAGTTCCCATAAGGGCCTTTCGTTGACGCTGGGTGTGGATTACCTGAATAACGGCTTGGATCAGGCCTCAAAAGATATGGTGAAAGAACAGACACCTTCCGGGGTATCAGATGTCGTTGTAAATTATACCGATTATATCAATGTGCCTGTATTGATGGGATTGAATTATAAAATCCCGGTTACCTATTCCTTTTCTCTTTTTGCGGATGCGGCTATTGGCTTTAATTATTCAGCCATGACAGACATGGTGATTAGCTATAAATACTTAGGCACCCCCATCAAATCAACCATGTCATTCACGCCATTAACCCAACTGGCTTATCAGTTCGGCGTAGGGATGATGATCGATAACAATTACACCATTGGACTCCATTCTAATTTATTGGGCACCCATTCGTTCAAGGCAAAAGCAACCCAGTCATCTTCCGGTTACAGCCAAACAAGCGATGTACCTACTACTATGGATTTAAAGATAGATATGGTCACACTTTCAGTGGGAATAAGATTTTAGGAGAAAAGTTCTATCACATTGAGAAACAAGAAAATAGATATCCGGAAAAATATATCGTTTAACTAGAATATTTGAATGAAAAAATCAGTCCTCATTTTATTGATCAATATTTGCCTGAGCAGTTTACTCTACTCACAATCCGACTTCACACCGGGGTACCTGCTGAAAATTGAAGGTGATACTATTTTTGGTTTTCTAAAGAGCAATACGAACATCAAGAACACAAAATACTGCGAGTTTAAGAAAGACGAAAAAGATACAGTAATCCGGCAATTCACTTCCAATCAGCTTGGGGGGTATCGGTTCATCAACGGGAAGAATTACATTTCCAGGGAAATAAAAATTGGTAATGTAAAAAAGAGAATGTTTATTGAGTTTCTGGTTGAAGGAAGAGTAAATTTATATTTTTACCAGGATAACGTGGGCAATCATTACTTATTGGACAAAACCGGATTACCTATGACAGAAATTTCAAGGTTTGATAAGTTTGTTGAACAAAACGATTCTGTTTTTCAGAGGGATGTGTTGATTAAAAGGGGCGTGGTAGAGTATTACCTGCGTGAATGCCCACAACTTTTCCCTGAAATAGAAAGGATTAAAAACGGCTCACACGAAAACCTGATTGCTTTATTAAAAAAATATCATAGCCTGACATGCCCTGATGAAAAGTGCCTGATTTATACGAAAGAAATCCCTAAATTAAAAATCTATTTACAACCAACTATCGATCTCTATAATGCGGTTTCCATGATTCCATTCAACGGGGATTCCAAGAGCAGTATCGCGTCATTTAAAACACTAACTTTTGGAGTGTTAGCTAACTTTTCGATGCCTGTTGTGAATGAGAAAATATATTTTAGATCCGGATTTATTTTATCACGTGTATTAGCTTCCGGCTTTGTACCCCTATCGACAAGTGCTGTCTCCTCTGCCTATAACCTGTTTAAGGTTCCGTTACTGTTTCAATATATGGATGATCGTAAAATTTTCACACCCACCTTTGGGGTTGGTTTAGATGTCATGTCTTCAAGTTACATCCCTTTCGAAGTTCTTCCAGTTCTGAATGTAGGACTCAATGCAAAAATTGCCAACCAATTCTATGTGTCATTATTCACCGATGTGGAAGCGTTTTCAACACAGGAAGGCATTCTGCTGACGCATTCTTTGAAATTCAGCGTTGTTTTTAAATTATGAAAGGTTGCTAAGCACAATTTATTAGCTGCACATAAAGCACAAACCATTGTTAAACATCGGGAAAGGTGCAAGCCAATACGAACGAGAGAGACTACGTCGATTAAAGGAAAGAATATAAAAAATAGTTAAATGTAAAGTAGAAAAAGTTTCAGTAGTCTATCTAAAAGTAAAATACAAACAACATAATTCATATAAGTTACAACAATGAAAAAACTTTTATCAATTCTCATACTAATCCTACTCACGAATTTAGTAACGGCACAAGTTTATAAAACAGTTAATATTAGCGCAGCCGGGACACTCTCCGGCTTACTAACAGCCAATGAGAAAAATAGTATAACAAATTTTACTGTTACTGGTAATATCGATGCCCGTGATTTCAAAACAATGCGTGATTTAATTCCAAATCTTACTGATATAGACTTAAGTAACGCAATGATCATTGCTTACACCGGAACTCAAGGAACAGATCCAACTTTAGGAACAACCAGTGGAACTTATTTAGCCAATGCTATTCCACAACATGCTTTTGATATTGGTAGTCCTTATGTTGGAAATGAAAAATTGAAAAATGTAATACTACCCTTTTCAACAATTGCTATTGGTACAAAAGCATTTGTGTCATGTAGGACATTGGTAAGTATTTCAGTTCCAAATTCTGTCAACTCAATTGAGAGTTCTGCTTTTGATAATTGTAGGGCTCTAGAAAGTTTCAATTTTCCGTCGTCAATAACTTCAATCGCCAATCAAGCTTTTTCTGATACCGGTTTAAGGAATATAATTATTCCAAATTCGGTTACTTCCATTGGAAGTCAGTCTTTTTTTAGTTGCGATAGTTTGACAATGATTCGCTTACCAAATTCTCTAAGTTATATTGCAAGCTTGGCTTTTGAAAGTTGCGGAAAGTTAGACTCTGTTTATGTATATAATTCGACTCCACTTGCCTTAACTTATTCTCCATTTGATCAACCTGATATTGCACATTGCACTTTGTTTGTGCCCTATAAAGCCAAATCGAAATATGCAGCGGACAAAGTTTGGAAACAATTTTCTACCATAATAGAAGATAACTCCGGATTTAATCTTAGTTCCAATTCAGTATCTATAGCATCAGAATCGGGATCAAAAGACACTGTGTCAATTTTATCCAACACAAATTGGACTGTAAGCTCTGACCAATTATGGTTAAACGCATCTCCAGTAACCGGAAGTAACGACAACACTATAATCTTAACTGCCGATGTCAACACACTGTTTCCAACACGAATTGCCACAGTAACTATTTCGGCAAAAGATAAAGCTACACAAACCATTATTGTTACTCAAGATGGATGCCTTAAAACAATAAATAATATTGCAGGAAGTTTAAAATACACTCTATCAAAGAGCGAAAAAGCTTCCATCACGCGTCTCAGAATTACAGGAACAATAGATGCCCGCGATTTCTTTTGTTTACGTGACTCAATGCCAAACTTATTGTCGCTTGATATGAAAGACGCAAGTATCTTAGCCGATCCTGCTTCAATTGGATCTAAAAATGGGATTCCAAATAATGCATTTTATAATTCCAATACCGGGAATGCTATACCAAAATTAAAAAAAATTATTCTTCCAGATAATGTTACAACTATTGGTCAGTATGCGTTCTTCAATTGCATGACACTTCAAAGTGTAGTTTTACCCAATTCCTTAACTACTATTGATCATTTTGCTTTTTCTAATTGTAGTTTATTGAACGAAGTGATATTGCCCGAATCTCTAATCACTATTGGCATTGAAGCTTTTTTGAGCTGTCAGTCACTTAAAGATATATTCATACCAAATTCGGTTACTTCAATTGGTGATCGTGTGTTTTATAATTGTTCTTCCTTAGTCCATGCAACACTTCCTAATTCTATAAGTTTAACGCCAAGAAGTTGTTTCGAAAATTGTACCGTATTAGATAGTGTAAGTATCCCCAGCAGCATTTCCTACATTAATATTAGTACGTTTGCTTATTGTAGTGGATTAACAAATATTGTAATTCCTAATTCTGTTACATGGATAGATGCGAGAGCTTTTGAACACTGTTATAGTTTGAAAAAAATTGACATCCCTAACTCCGTTACTAAGTTAGGTGCATACGCCTTTTATTTTTGTGATTCAATTGTAAGTGTAACTATACCTAAATCTGTGACTTCAATCGATAATAGTATTTTTGAATTATGCAGTGGCTTAAAGTCTATTTATAATTATGGCACTACACCGTTACTGATATATCCATCTTCTCCGGTTTTTAGTTTTGTTTCTAAAACAGAGTGTATTCTCTATGTTCCAAGCGGAACTAAATCAGCATATCAAGCTGCTTTTGAATGGAAAGATTTTACAAATATTGTGGAAATGACAACTGCATTACCTGCATTAACAGGAGTTGGAATAAGTGTATATCCAAACCCAATAAACGAATCATTCCAAATAAAAGGCATTAAAAGCGCAAACACTGTTTCTCTTTCTGATTTAAATGGTAAAATAATATTTACCAAAATGATTATCGGTAATGAAACTGTTTCAGTTAGTACGCTTCAAAAAGGATTATACATTCTAAAGATTAGAACCAGTGAGGGAGTAATCGAGCGCAAATTGGCGAAGGAATAAACCTGATCAACCAGTCATAAAATTAAGCATAATAATAACGTTGAAATAAACAAATGACGAATCAAGGCTGTCAGATTAGACAGCCTTGACTCTTTATTTCTAATTCTTAGTCAGCTGATCAATTGATTCCACCAACCGTATAAATTCTTTGCGGTAGCCATGGTCATCCTCACCAATGCCGTTACGGGCATAGTCGAGGACCATGGGGTAAGTGGCCTTGCCTTTGAAATCGGAATCACGCAGCAGTTGCCCAAACATGGATACGGCCATAACAAAGTTGAAATCAGCGGAGGGGTTTGAATTTACATTGCTTGCCAAAACGGGTATTTCCAGTTTCAGGCTTTTGGTACCCGTAGGTTCTTTATACCTGAGTTTCACAGTCAGCAATTCGGATTGGTTGTCAGTGCTCACCGGGGTATTATTTTTGTTCTTCTGATATTTCAAGTTATCGACACCTCCAAAGGGATTCACCACGCCGGCAGGGATAATCTCATAGAGTGCAGTAACGGTATGACCCGAGCCCAGTTCACCGGCATCCTTGGTATCATCGTTAAAGTCTTCTTTGTTGAGCAAACGGCTTTCGTAGCCAATGAGCCTGTAGGCGTTGACGAAGGCAGGATTAAATTCAACCTGCAGCTTGACATCCTTGGCCACTGTGTACATCGTACTTCCAAATTCATTTACCAACACCTTATTGGCTTCCTGGATGTTGTCGATATAGGCATGGTTCCCGTTTCCTTTCTGTGCAAGAATCTCCAGTTTATTGTCTTTGTAGTTGCCCATGCCATATCCCAGTACGGTAAGGAAGACCCCCGTTTTGCGTTTAGCCTCAATGAGCGTTTCCAGGTCGGCAGGACTAGAGACTCCGACATTAAAATCACCATCGGTACACAGGATGATCCGGTTATTCCCCGTTTGAATGAAGTTCTTCTCCGCAATGCGGTAGGCAAGTTGTATGCCTTCTCCCCCGGCCGTAGAACCCCCGGCACTGAGTCCATCAATAGCTTCCATGATCTTCTGTTTATCACTGCCCTCGGTAGAAGGTAACACTTCACCGGCCTGTCCTGCATAGACTACAATAGCCACGCGGTCTTTTTGCCTTAAATTATTTACCAATAACCGTAACGAGGATTTCACCAGGTCCAGCTTGTTGGGAGCCAGCATGGAGCCTGACACATCCAACAGGAATACGAAATTGGAGGAAGGTAGATTCTCTGAAGGAATCTGTTTGGCCTTGACGCCAATGCGAACCACCTGATGGGTGTGATCCCACGGACATACGGACGATTCCGTCACGATATTCACGGGACAATTGCCGGTGGGCTGGGGATAGTTGTAGCTAAAATAATTGACAAGTTCCTCGACCCGGATGGCATCTTTGGGAGGCAACTGCCCCTGGTTAACCATACGACGCATGTTGCTGTACGAAGCAGCATCCACATCAAGCGAAAAGGTGGAAAGGGGCTGTTCATTGGCCGACAGGAAACGGTTCTCCGCAAATTTACCATACTCCTCGTTGTTTTCAACAGGAATGGAACCTTGTGGCAGGTATGAATTATTCATAACCCTTGTGCCTTTTTGGAAAGCAGGTGAACTACTGACAGCACCTGTTATATCGCGACGTTTTGAAGTTCCATATCCAACAACCACTACTTCCTGCAATGCCTTATGATCTTGCTCCAGGTATATATCCAGGTTTGGGCCGGTCACTACCACCTTTTTAACAAGGTACCCAATGTAGGAAAAGATAAACGTGTTGCCCTTTTCGGAAGATAACTTGTATTCCCCTTTCAGATTTGTGACGGTGCCCGTGTTGGTACCTTTTATTTTGACGGATACCCCGATCAACACTTCATGTGTCGTTGAATCGAACACTTTGCCTTCAACCAGTATCGGTTGAGCCATAAAACCCTGAGAGATAGACAATGCCAATAGAAGAATCAGCCATGTTTTGCTTGTTTTTGTTTTCATAATGATGTGGATTGATGTTGATAATACACTCTGTTTATTTATTAGATACATAAATCAGTGAAATTCCATAAATACCTGAAATAATTATTTAATTTTGCACAGAACAATTCTCAACTCCTTGAAAAGCAACCAAAAGATACCAACCGTCAGCGATGAAGCATTGATCGACTCTTTTAAGGAGATCGGTGATGTTTCTTATTTTGCAGAATTGTATCGACGATTTGTTCCGCTGGTGTATGGGTTATGCCTTAAATACCTGGCAGATAAGGATGATGCACACGATGCGGTGATGGATATTTTCGAGAAGTTGCTGGTAAAATTACCTCAGTATGAAATCGACAATTTCAGGACCTGGTTGTACAGTGTGGCTAAGAATCATTGCCTGCAGGTGCTGAGGAAAGAAAAACAGACTGTACTCCTTAATATTGAAGATGCAGTTGTGGAAAATGAGGACTTTTTTACTCTATTAGATAAACCACAGTCGCCCGAAGAAATGGCGGCACTGGAACATTGTATGAAGACATTGCCAGAAATGCAACAAAAGAGTATTCATTTCTTTTTCATTGAAGAGAAATCCTATGCCGATATTGTGGCATTGACAGGATTTACCCTGAATAATGTGAAGAGTTATATACAAAACGGGAAACGGAATTTAAAGAGTTGTATCATCAAAGTACTCCAACTAACCTGATAAAAGCGTGAAACTATCCGACTACATACAGGGCAAACGGCACGGACAAGAAGCGAACCAACTTGAACGGGACGCTATGAAAGATCCTTTCTTGCAGGATGCCATTGATGGGTATGACCGGTTTGAGGGTGATCACTCAAAAACCATGGCGGAACTGGAACGTCAGATTCAACGCAGGGGACATAAGAAATCATCGAATCGACGGATTTGGATGCTCAGCATGGCAGCTTCCCTCCTGTTACTGATTGGCATTGGCAGCATCCTGCATTTCGGGAAGTCACCTACCCCTGAATATGCAAAGACAAACAAAGCCGTTGAGAAGAATGCGTTAGTGACAGACTCTCCAAAAAAGGAATCGTCACCGGTTGCAACTACACCTACACCTCAACCATCACATCCAATCCTGGCTGTTAACTCGGGGAAGAAGAAACCGGTAGTTCAGGATTCCGTTAAGTCCTTTACGAACGCTGAACAATCAAAAACAGATTTAGTGCAAAAAGAACTCGAGATCACTAGCTCCCCCATGGCTTCTATTGAGAATGACAGCACACAAGCGATAGAAAAAAGACCGTTGGTGGCCGCCGTCTCCAGAATTCAGAAGAAAACAAATACATCGATCAGGGGACAAATAACGGATGAGAAAGGGGAACCATTAATCGGGGTGAATGTTCGCCTGAAAGGAACCAGCCTAGCTACAGTAACCGATTTGAAAGGGTTCTTTGAGATTCAGGCTCCTCCGGGAAAAGAGACAACCGGGGAACTGGTGGCCAACTATATCGGGTATAAAAAACGAGAAATACCGGTTACTTCAGACTCCAATGTGATTAAAATGGAGCCCGACAACCTGGCACTGAATGAAGTGGTCGTGGTGGGATATGGTACAAAAAAACGAATGAGTGTAACAGGTAGTGTTGCAAGTATACCAGTATCTAAAACCTTTGGTGAAACTGAATTTGTTAAATACTTCCAGAATAACCGGAAAGCTGGGCTATGCGATATAAAGAGCTATGTTTTAAAAGCAAGTTTTCAGATTGACACGACAGGGAAACCGGTTCATATCAACGTAACCAAATCGCCTTGCCCGGAAGCTGAACAGGAATTTATAAAGATGCTGGAAAAGTCACCGAAGTGGACAAAGGTGAATCGGAAAGTAAGAATGATAATAAAGATATAATGAACTTAGCTTTTTAATTTACATGAAAATCAATATCAAAAAACGAATATGTCTTTTTATATTTTTTGCCCTATTCATTGCTAATGTCTTTGCTCAATCAAACACCGTTAAATACGGCAGCAATCCTCTTGCAGGAAATTACGCCCAGGTAAACGGGATTGCATTGTATTATGAGACTTATGGTCGTGGTGAGCCTCTGATCATGCTGCACGGGAATGGTGGTTCGATTGAGGCATTCAGGAATCAGATACCGTTTTTCGAAAAGAAGTACCGGGTCATTGCTATCGATAGCAGACTTCAGGGACGATCGGGTGGTGCAGCAGATACACTTTCGTACAACATGATGGCTGCCGATTTTGCAGGATTGCTTGATGTGTTGCACATTGATTCTGCGTATGTATTGGGATGGAGTGACGGGGGAAACGATGGTTTAATCCTGGCGATGAATTACCCGGGGAAAGTAAAGAAACTGGCCATATCGGGAGCCAATATAGTCCCGGATACGACAGCCATGTATGCCGACGATCTAAAGAGCATGCGTGAAACGGTGGCAAATCCGGCAACTTCAGCAAAAGATAAAACACTCAACAGGATGATGATTTACCAACCTCAGATTCCCTATGCGGCCCTGAAGAAAATTAAATGTCCGGTACTGGTCATGGCAGGCGACCACGATATGATTAAACCGGAGCATACGTTAAAGATATATCAGACACTCCCGAATGCTTATTTATGCATATTCCCCGATTCCCATCACAATGTCTGCCAGCAGCACCCGGAGTTGTTTAATGAAACGGTGCTGAGATTCTTTGACCACTGATTTATGTAACTAATTTCTTTTGATAAATGTCTCATACCTCTAATTAATCAATTGAACGAACAAATCCATAAAATCGTTATATGTATATTTGTACTTTGATTCAACTTACATTGTTTCAGATAATGTTGTACTTTTGTGATTGAATATACAACTTCACTTTTATAAATAAAATAGAAATCATGAATACTCAGACAATTACAGTTGACCTTCCTGCTGACATTTTATTGACACTGAATGAAAATGAGAATGAACTCAAACAAGATATAAAGATATCCCTTGCCATCAGATTATACAGACTCCAAAAACTAACCATTGGTAAAGCAGCTGAGATAGCAGGAATGTCACATTATAATTTTGAGTGTTTATTGTCAGAGAATGAAGTGCCGATTTCAACATTGACAATAGAAGATGTCATTAAGGATGCTGAAAAGTTAATGTAACATGAAAAATGGACTCGTTATTGCAGATTCCGGACCAATCTTTTCACTGGCTTTAATTGATAAACTTTCAATATTAGACAGTTTATTTGAAACTATTAGAATATCCAAAGCTGTTTGGGAAGAAATTTCAAAGGATGATACTAAACCATTCCATGAACTTATTTGTAGTTATTTCAACAATAAAGTTGTTGGAATAACAGGATCCAATGAACTCACGTTTATTATGGATTACGGGGAATCAGAATCGGTAATTCTATACAAAGAGTTAAATGCGAATTTTCTTTTAATTGACGATAAAAAAGCAAGAACTATTGCAGAAAATTATAATATCAATTGTATCGGAACGTTAGGTTTATTATCCAATGCTAAAGATAAAGGTTTGATTAAAAATTTAAGGCCTC